>JAICUM010000354.1 GCA_025935855.1 Pirellulales bacterium
CGTGTTCGCGGCGCCACGGTACATGATTACCGCGGTTGGGCCGTTGCCGACGGGCGTTGAGGTGCTCAGCCCCAGCGATATTGGGGACGATGGAACCATCGTCGGGGTGGCGATCGGTTCGGCGCCGACGCGCGGGTTTTCGATCGCCGGCGGCGTGACGAAGTTGCTCGATCCGTTGCCGGGTGGATTGGCTGGAGCCTCGGGCTTGAATAGCGCCGGCGAGGTGATCGGATCCAGTGACCTGGAGGGTATTCCCAAGGCCGTCGTGTGGACGGCAGGCAGTACGACGGCGGCGGAGCTGGAGACGAGCGGCGGCCCTGGCGCCAATGTGTATGCCACGGAGATCAACGACTCGGCGAGCGTCGTCGGCTACTTCACCACGAGCGGCTCGGGCAACGTGAATAGCTGGACGCCGGTCCGCTGGGATCGCGACGACCGCGGTCGGTTTCGCGAGACCGAGCTGAACGGCCCCGTGCCGCCGGCGCCTGGCGTCTTCTCGGCGGCGTTTGGCATCAACGACGAGGGCTATGTCGTTGGCACCGGTTCGAGCCAGCAGGCGGACGTGCCGCAGGCGGCGCTGCGATGGACGCCCAGCGGCGCCGTCGAGGAGTTGGAGGCCGTGCCGGGCATCTTCTTCCCACGGTTTGAGGCGGATGCGATCAACGGCGGCAACGTGGCGGCCGGTTGGGGCGTGGACAACACCGGCCACTACACGCCGGTTCGCTGGGCGGCTGATCGAACGGCGACTGACTTGGGGCAGCCCGCCGGATTCAACAGTACGCAGGCGTTTGACATTAACAACGACGGCGTAATTTTGGCGACCGCGTCCAACGGACCGTTCGACGCCAACCAGCGGCCGATGGCGTATCTGGACGGCGTGTGGATGGATCTGAACCATCGGCTGATGAACGGCGACGGCTGGGACCTGACGAGCGTGACGGCGATCAACAACGCCGGGCAGATCGCGGGCGGCGGGCTGCTTAACGGCGTGGCGACGGGATTCGTGCTGACGCCAACGGCGGCGGCGCCGGGCGATTTCGATTTCGACGGGCTGGTGAGCGGCGCCGATTTTCTCGTGTGGCAGCGCGAAGTCGGGAGTGCGAATTCCTCGCCCGCCGATGCGAATGACGATGGCGTCGTGAGCGCCGCAGACTTGGCCGTGTGGAGCGCTGCATTTGGCGGCGCGGCCAGCGGCGTGCAGGGCGTGCCCGAACCGGCCGCCGGTGTCCTGTCCGTCATTTGTGCGTGTCTTTTGGTCTGCCGACGTCAGCACTAGCGCATGAGGCACGCAAGGCGCTACTACTCGGCCGGCCACCACGCGTTGATTTTCGCGGTCATGGCTTTGACACGGTCGGCGTTCGCGTCGGCCACATTGTGCTTCTCAGTGGGATCTTCGGTGATCTTATAGAGCTCGGCGGATCGCTTTGGCTCGTTTTTTGGATCGGGGACGAGGAGTTTCCAATCGCCTTCGATCATCCACCGCCAGCGGAGGCTGGCCGCCGGGTGATCGAGGTCCTTCGAGTTGTGCGTGAAGCATTCGCCGAACACGGCCTTGCGATTGGCGACCGCCTGCTCGTCGAGCAGATTGATGCCCGGCATCTGCGGCGTCGCTTTGAGACCTGCCGCGGCAAGCAGCGTGGGCGCCACGTCGAGCGATGAGGCGAGCGCCTCGGAGCGCTCGGGCTTCACATGGCCGGGCCAGCGGATCATGATCGGCGTGCGGAGGCCGCCGTCGTAAGGCGATTGCTTCGACTTCGGCGCCGCCTGGCCGGTTTTAGGATCGGTGATCCAGCCGTTGTCGGCCAGGTAGGCGACGACCGTGTTGTCCGTAAGCTTCTGTTCGTCCAGATAGCGGAGCAACTCGCCGACGGTTTCATCGAACCACTCGACCGTGGCCCAGTACTTCGCGACTTCGAGCGACGGTGCGGCGTCCTTGTACTTGGCGAGCAGCCGCTCGGGCGGGTTGTGCGGCAGGTGCGGCATCATCGGCGCGTACCAGACGAAGAACGGCTGGTCTTCGGCGCGCGTTTGCTCAATGAAGTCATAAATCGGCTGCATCGTCTTGCGGCCAATCTCGATGCCGTCGTCGCCGTATCGTTCGCCACGTGTCATTCCGTGGGTGAAGCCGCCGCGGTGATAGTTGCCTTGCCACCATTTGCCGGTTTGCAGGCTCTGGTAGTTCGCCTCGGCGAGCAGCCGCGGCAGCGTGGGAACGGCCTCCAGATGCCGGCTCATCGCCTCGCGGCCGTCGCGAAAGGCCGCGGTTTCGTAGAAGCCTTTGCGCGGCATGCCGGGCGGCAGCGGCGGATCGTTGCTCGTGACCTTGTGCTCATGGGGGTAAAGGCCGGTGACGATCGACGCCAGGCTCGGGCAGCACAAACTCGACGGCACATAACCGTGCGGAAAGACGAGGCTTTGCGCGGCCAGCCGATCGATGTTCGGCGTGCGGATGTGCTTGTGGCCCATGAACGAGTAATCGTGCCAATGGTGATCGTCGGAGATGACCAGCACGATGTTGGGCGGCGAGGACGGCGTCGGAGTCGGAGCAGCGCCGAAGGCAGGCTCGGTTAGCGAACACCGAGCGGCCAGGACAATGACAAAGGCGACAGCGCAGCGGAATTGATTCGCGAATTTCATGGGACCGATTCTAGCAGAGAATATGGCCACGGGGTCCAGACTCATTTTTGGTGACATAATTCCAAGTCGTTACAGGACCTTGCGTTACCCGCCGTAAAGCAGGCGTTTGATCTGTCTTGTCGTGACACAATTCGTCCGGCGAGGCGCGCACGCTGAGCGCAAAACGGGTTGCGTGATTAAGCTGCCAAAGAATTAGTGCTTACTTGTACACTACACGTTGAGGCGTGTCAAGAAGCGTTTTGGCCATCGATAAAAAATCTTGAGAGCGCCATGCGGACGCATAGCTCGCGTGTGCAAAGTTGCGATCATGGTCAGCATCCTTTTCAAGCGAAGGCACTCTGCGCCCGGCGAAAAAAAATAGACGATGCCATCTGCATTGTCCAGCGCGGGATATTACATGAAGTAGCTGCATCTTTGAGTTTGTTGGCGTGAAAAATTGCATCGCCAGTCAAAGATCAGTTCCCGGAACCGGAAGGATCTCTCATGTCCCCGATGCTCAGGTGTGTTTTGGCGTGCGCTGCTTCGCTTGCGTTGAGCGTGGCGCTTGGTTCTTCGTCCCACGCGGACGTGACCTACAACGGATTTGCAACGACCGCGGGGCTGACCATTAACGGCGGCGCGGCGACGGCGAACAGCGCCGACGGAACCGTGTTGCGGCTGACGCCGGCCATCGGCAATCGCGGCGGCAGTGCGTTTTCGACGCAGAAGGTGAGCACGAGCGTCTTCACCAGCGTATTCAGCTTTCGCATCAGCGACAGCGGCGGCCCTGTCTTCGACAACAACACGGAAAGCGGCGCCGACGGGCTGGTGTTCGTCGTGCAGAATCAGGCGAACAACGTCGGTTCGGTTGGCGAAGGCATCGGCTTTTCCGGTATTTCGCCGAGCCTGGGCGTGGAATTCGACACGTGGGGCAACGCCAGCAACAACGATCCGTCGCAAAGCCACGTCGGCATCGATCTGAACGGCAACGTCAACCACGCGCTCGCCGGGCAAGGGCCGACGGTGAACATCGGCGACACCAACGCGGCGACGTCCGCACTGCCTGGGCCGGAGCTGGATTCCGGAGTTCGCTGGTGGTCGTGGGTGGTGTACGACGCGCAGACGCTAAGCGTGTACTTGACGCAAAACGATTCGGTCACCGAGCCGGTTCGTCCTGTCTCGCCGCTCTTGACGTTTAGCGTGAATCTCGAGTCAACGCTTGGCGGCTCGACGGCCTTTGCGGGATTTACGAGCGGGACCGGATCGGACTTTGCCAACCATGACATTCTGTATTGGCGGTACACGGAGACGATTCCGGAGCCGGCGTCGCTGCTGAGTGCGCTGGCAGCCCTGGGGCTGACGGCGGGCGGCCTGCGGCGGGCGCGGCGCCGCTAGTCTTTTTGGAGACGGTTTATTCCGCGGCAGCGCCGTGGATTCGCAACGGTGCTTGGTGCGCGAGGGGGTGGAGTTGACCGGACTGAAGCTAAGCGTGCGTTGGGGTCGGCTTGCGAGGCGGTCGGAATGGGGCGCTTGGACTCGATTCCACTGGCAAAATGCCAGTGGCGCCCGGCGATTCCCACGCTCCGCGGCGAGTGACGCGCTACGGACTGCTCAAGGCGAGCCGATGAGCGCGGCGGGCGTCACGATGGCGATGCCTTCCGGCTCGTAGCGGCGGAAGTCGCGGTCGTTGAGAGTGAGGATGTGTTCGACTTGTCAGACGAGCATCATGGCGACGAGTCGGGCGTCGTGGACTTGCTTGCCGATGACGCTGTAGGTGGCGATCAGGCGTTTGAGCTCGGAATAAACCGGCTCAACTTCCATTAGGACGGAACAAATCGGTTCGATTTCCGTTTCGACAAAATTCAGCGCCTCCGACGTCGTTCGTCCAAAGCCGTTGTTGGCGATGGGGCGCGTTGCCACGTTGCAGAATTCCGCCACGTTTTGCGTGGACATCACAAGCTGCTCACCTCGGTCGCCAAGGCGCGCGACGGCGTCGAGGATGAGCAAATGTTGCGTGTCTTTCTGGTCGGCCAAACGCAGAAGAATGCCGGTATCGAGAAGATAGGCCATCAATCGTGATCGCTATAGATGTCGGCTCTTGAAAAGCCGTCGGGAAGCGAACCTACCGAAAACGCGTGCTTGGCAATCCGCTCCCGGAGCTCGTCCGCCGTAAATGGCGGTGACTTCGGGCGGATGGCTAGGATTTCTTCTCGGGTGGCGGGGAACGGATCGGGCAGGGAAGTTTCGCTCTTCGGGACCGCGCGCACTTCGAGCGTGATGTTATTTGGCAGATGGAGTGGGGCGTCGGGGTAGAGGACGCCGTCGCGGTAGGTGGCGCTGAAATCGATGCTCATGCTTGGCCTTGGCGGGAAGCTTTTCCTTGGTCCGTGTTCGTCGTGATTGGCGTTGGAGGATGGGCGCTCTTAATTGTAACACGAACGTGACGCCGGCCGAGTCGGCGTAGTCGGCGTCGAATTCAGGGGGCGTGCGGGTGTTGTCCGTTTTGGCGGGGCGGCTGTTTTCTCGGTAGCTTGCCGATCTATTTGGCCCGGCGATTTCGCTTCCGTGCTTTGTCAGCGGCTTTGCGCTTGGCCTTTTCGCGCTTTGCTTTTTGACGATCGCGAGACGGCTTGAGCGGATCGTCCCAGTGGGGACCGGGAATCTGTGGCGGCGGGAATGTCCAGTTC
>JAICUM010000201.1 GCA_025935855.1 Pirellulales bacterium
CGCGCTCCAACCGATCGGCGATCTGGGTCATGGCGCTCAAGGAGACGCGCAGCTCGCGGCTGAGCTCGGACATGGATCGCGGGCCGTCGAGCAGGGCCGTGCAGACGCGGAGTTGCCGTAGCGGCAGGTCGGAGGTGCTGTCGTCGACGTACAGCAGATCGCGGGCAACCTTCAGGAACAGTTCGCTCGCTTGACTGGCCGCGGTCGGCGTGTGGCCATTGACGGCGCCGTTGGCGCCGCGGTGCGGCGGGTTCAGCAGATTCTTCATGCGCCTATAATATTAATGTCCATAAAGTATTTCAAGAAAGGCCGGTAGCGGCGGTTTTCAACTGCCGTGAAGAGATAGCGCCGCAGCAGATTGGAGCGGCAAATCGGGCCGAGAGCCGTAGGGCACGGCGGTTGAAAACCGCCGCTACTTGGGCTGTTCGGGGCCCGGAAGGGGGATGGGCAGCTCTTCAGCGGTCGGCGCTTGCGGCGCCTGGACGCTTTCCGGCTGCGGCAGGGAAGCGGGCGGCGACAAGATGCCGCGCTTATCCGGCGACTGGCCGCAGCGTAACTCCCATCCGCCGCCCAGCGCGCGGTACACGTCGATCAGGCTCTGAGCGATCTGCCCGCGCGATTGGGCCCAAAGGTCCTGTTGCTGGATCAGACCCTGCTGAATGACGGCGTAACGATTGAAGTCCACCGTGGCGAAATTCACGCCAAGCCTGTACTGTCCGACGACAATCTGCAATGCAACGATCGAATCGTCCACCGCCAGTCCGAGGCTGCGCGCGCGATCTTGCGACTTAAGGA
This sequence comes from Pirellulales bacterium, assembly GCA_025935855.1. Taxonomy (GTDB): domain Bacteria; phylum Planctomycetota; class Planctomycetia; order Pirellulales; family Lacipirellulaceae; genus Lacipirellula. The sequence continues at coordinate 796 of JAICUM010000201.1, forward strand.
ACGAAATGATCGCGTCCTCCACTTCGACATCCGCTTCGAGGACCTGGGCCTGATAGGCCGCCACAAGCTCGCGGAACCGCGCATCCTGGAACAGGACGTTGTTGCGGATGCGGCCGTAGTTCAGCAGGTTCCAGCGGAAGCTGGGGCCGACGTTGGCACTTAAGGAGGCCGGCCTGAACAGGTCGTTCAGTTGGGCAGCTTGCCAGCCGAGAGTGCCGGTGACCGAGAACGCGGGGTACAGGTCTGCTTCGGCGATGCCGATCTGCTCGGCTTGGGCCGCGGCGATGCGTTCGGCGCGGCGTACATCCGGCCGCCGCCGCAAGAGGTCGGCCGGCAGACCTGTCACTACATAGTCCGGCGTGACCGGGATTCGCTGCGGACCGGCCGCCAGACGTTGTGACAAATCCACCACTGGCATGCCGAGCAGCACGCAGAGCTGGTTCTGCGCCTGGCGCAGATCGATCTGCAACACGTTCAGGGCGGCGCGGCTCTGGTTCAAGTTCGCGCTGGCCTGCCGTTTATCCGTTTCGACAATGCCTTGGACGCCAGCCGCCAATCGGCCGGAGATAAACTGGAGCACGTCTTCTTGAATCGAGATGTTGTTCTTCAGCAGCCGGATACGCTCTTCGTCCGTACGGTAGCGAACATAGTTGCTGGCCACGTCGCCCAAGAGCGTGACGAGCACGGCGTCGTAATCGGCCACCGAGGCGTCGAGCGTCGCCTCGGCCGCTTGAATCGCGCGGCGGAAGCGGCCCCAGAAATCCAGTTCCCACGCCAGGTTGAAGCTGAAGCTGTATTGATCGAAGAACGCCGTGCCAGCGCCGATACGGCGATAGGCGCCGTTGGCGGTTTGCGTCTGCGGGAAGATATTGCCGACCGTGAAGTTCAATTGGGCGCGCGACTGCAGGATGCGCATGCCGGCTTGGCGGAGGGTGAGGTTCTGGCTGTTGGCTTCGAGGATCAGGTCGTTCAGCACGGGGTCGCCGAAGATCGTCCACCAGCCGGCCAAATCGACTGTCTCGCCGTGTATGCGGCGGTCGGATGAATCAATCCAATTGGCGGCGCCCGGCGCCCCAGGCCGGGCGTAGTCCGGGCCGACTTTGAAGCCGTTGTGGACGTAGTCGCGAATGCTTGTGCAGCCGGCGCTCGGCGCCAAAAGGGCCGCTAGCAGAATGATCAGCCTGGGAGGAGCACGAAACTGCATGAGCCAACAGCGGCGGCGCGACGCAGCCTTTCGAGGGGGCTGCGCGAGTCGCGCGGGTAACCGTCAACGAGCCATGAGCAATGGAAGGGAACGAGGCCGCCGGCCTCAAGCCATTCAGGCTGCGGGAAAAGCGCCAGCGGGAGTCCTCCCGTACAATCGGCGCCGCAAGAAAAGTCGCCGTAGGATAACCGGCGCCCGCCGCCAACTCGCCCCAGGGCGCCAAGCTTCACGTCTAAGATAGCTGCCAGCAATTGGTGGCAGCCAAGTGGAGCCGAGGGGGATCGAACCCCTAACCTCCGGCTTGCAAAGCCGGCGCTCTCCCAATTGAGCTACGACCCCGGGGGGATGCGGAAGCATGCGAATGGCTGCACCCGGCGGCTGAAACGATTCTAGGAACGCCGCCGCGCTTTTGCAAAGGCACGCGAGAGGGAGTCCGGAGTCTTTTGCGACTGGAGGCTTCGTTTTGAGTGGAATGCTTCCAGTCGCAAAAGACTCCCGACCCCGTCAACGGCGGTTCTTGTCGATAATCGCGATCAGAATTAGCAGAAACGCCGCGAATCGCATCCAGTACCAGTGCGTGTGAATCTCGGCGGAGGCGACCGGCTCGGACGACATCGCCAGGCCCAGCCTTGTGACGCCTAGCAAGAGGAACGCCAGTGAAAACATGGCGAACAGCCGGTCGCCGGTATCGCGCCAGAAGCGCAAGAAGAACAGGGCGACCACGGCCGAGGCCATGGCGATGGCCCCGATGATGAATTGTTCCATAGCGTTTTTTCCCTGCTTACGGACGCTTACACCGGCGCGATTGACTCACTTCGATTCCCACACCAGGCCGAATAGCAACAGCAGAATCGCCAAGAGTCCGGGGATCTTCCGCCAAATCACGAGGCTGACATCCGGAAACATATAGAGATCCGCATAGAGGATGAAGTTGTCCAACATCAATCCGACGAAGCACAAGCCGCTCCAGAACAGCAGCCGTACGCGGCTGCGAGCATAGCCGCGAAACAACATCACCGCGCACAGCAGCGAGGTCATCGCGCAGAGGAGAAACACGCCTCCCGAGAAGATCGGCATCACGATTCCTCCCGCCGTAAACGAAAGGCGTCAGCGAACGTCTGCACCTTGTTTACCGGCTTGGAATAGATTTCAGTAATCACCGCGACGCGGCGAGTGTGGTAGTGAGCGCCCAGCTCATCCACCAGGCGGTCTTGCTCCGGATTTCCGGCCTGATACTGATAACCGCCGGACTCTGAACGGACCGCGAAGCCCCGGCGAGCCAGATCGGCGAGAATGCCTTCGGTCATTTCCGGGGTGATGTACAGGCGCTGAGCGAGCGGCTCCGCCCGCCACGCCTTGCCGGCGTCTTGCCGTAGGATGAGCAGCGCTTCCAATTGCGCAATCGACTCCACTTGATTGGCGATGAATTGCCGCAGTTCTGCTGGGAACTCATCGTTCATCCGAGCGTTGTACCTCGCCAAGTGAAGTTAACTAACAGTTCGTTTCCGCTAATGGGGCGCGAGATCCGACTGGCGGTTCATCCTTCGTTCGCGCCGCGCGCCTCGGCCAACTGTCCGTGCCGCTCGACCGCCTCGACCAGGTGGCGAAGATCGAGGGGCTTCGGCAGGTACTCCTCCATGCCGGCCGCCAGGCAGCGTTCGCGATCGCCGACCATCGTGTGCGCCGTCAGCGCGATGATCGGCACGTGTTCCCGGCCTGGAATGCCACGGATGAGGGCCGTGGCCTCGAAGCCGTCCATGTGCGGCATCTGCAAATCCATTAAAATGACGTCGAAGGTTTTCTCGCCGGCCAGGATGACCGCGGCCCGGCCGTCGGCGGCGACTTCCACGGCGTGGCCGCGCTTCTTGAGCGTATGGATAACGAGCATCTGATTGGTCGGCGTGTCTTCAGCCAGCAGGACCTTCAGGGTCGGTCCATTCGCGGCGCCGTTGAGCATTACTGGGCCTGCCGTCCGCTCCGGCTCCGCCGCGGGGACCTCCTTGGAATACGCCAGCGGCACGGTGAAGGTGAACGCGCTGCCGCGGCCCACTTCGCTTTTGATGCTGCGGAAACCGCCCATCACGCGAATGAGCTCCGAGGCGATGGCCAGCCCCAGCCCGGCGCCAGCGTGCCGCCGCGAGGTAGTGGCATCGACCTGGGTAAACGGGGCGAAGATTCGGTCTTGGTCTTCGTCAGAAATACCGATGCCCGTGTCGGTCACCGAAAACCGCAGCCACGCCTCACGGCTGCCGATTGATTCGACCGCCACGTCCAGCGTGACGCTCCCCTGGTCGGTGAATTTGATCGCGTTGGTAAGCAGGTTGATGAGCACTTGCCGGAGGCGCAGCGAGTCGGCAATGAGAGTGTCCGGCGCCTCGTCGGCGACCGTGGCGTTGAACTGCAGCGCCTTTTCGCCGGCGCGATAGCCGAAGGTCTGAGTCAGCTCGTGGACGACCTTTCGCAAACTGAAAGGCGCGCTGTCGAGCACGAACTTGCCGGCTTCGAGCTTCGACAAGTCGAGAATTTCGTTCAACAGCTCCAGGAGCAGGTGGGCGTTGGTCTTCACCGCGGCCAAGTACTCGCGCACTTGGGGCGACACTTCTTCGAACAAGGCCAGGTCCGTCATGCCGATGATGGCGGTCATGGGCGTGCGGAGCTCGTGGCTCATATTGGTAAGGAACTGGCTCTTGGCGGCGTTGGCCCGTTCGGCCGCGAGACGGGCGGCGTGCTCCTGAGCCAAGAGCACCCGGTGGTCGGCCTGCTTTTTGATCTGCTGCGTCTTGTGGTACAGGTCCACAAAGACGGCCACCTTGCTGCGCAGCACCTCAGGCGAGGCCGGGGTGAGGATGTAGTCCACCGCGCCGAGCGAATAGCCCTTCTCGGCGTAGGCGTCGTCGGGATAGGCCGTCAAAAAAATAATCGGCGTGTGCTCGGAGCGCTTACGCTGGCGGATGAGCGCGGCGGTCTCAAAACCGTCGAGCCCCGGCATGTTCACGTCGAGCAGAATGACGGCGAAGTCATCGGTGAGCAATCGCCGCAAGGCCTCCGTGCCCGACGTGACCGTGACAATGGTCTGGTCGAGACTCTCCAGGACCGCGGCGATGGCCATGAGTTTGCCTGGCACATCATCGACGATCAGGATTTTCGCCTTGTCCTCGTCGCTCATGTGGTCAGCCAGGCGCGAAGCACCGAAAGCATGTGTTCAGGGTCCACTGGTTTTGACAAATAATCCCACGCGCCGGCTTCAATGCACTTTTCGCGGTCCCCCTTCATGGCCTTGGCGGTGACGGCGATGATCGGCAGATTCTTGAACTTTGGAATCTGCCGGATGGCACGCGTCGTATCGATGCCGTCCATCTCTGGCATCATAATGTCCATCAGCACGATATCAACATCAGACGCGGCTTGCAGCAAGTTGATCGCGTCGCGGCCCGTTTCCGCCGACACGGTCACCATATCATAGCGTTCCAGCACGCTGGTGAGGGCGAAGATATTGCGGATGTCGTCGTCAACGATCAGCACTTTCTTCGCCTCGAGCACGGAGGCGATTTCCGAATCCCACAGTTTGCGGATCATTGCCTGCCGATCTTCCGGCAGCTTGTTGAACGGCTGGCACAAGGCGGTCGCCGCTTCGTCCGCCAGATGCTGTGGCGAATCGATGAGCCGCAGGCCGAATTCCTGCGCGAACCTGGTCAGGCGCTGCACCTGATCCGCCGGCGTCGCGGGATCAACGTACAGGAGCTTCGGGCATGTTTCCGGCGTCGCCGCGAGGAGCTGTTCGGCGAGGTTCGCCAACGACATGTCGGCCGGATCGGGCGTGAGCACGATGGAATCGGCCGCTTCCACGTGAAGCGACTCCAGCGCCTCGACGCCGCCGTCAAAGCACTCGGCTTTCACCTGCGGCCATGCGAGCTGCTGGCGCAACGCTTCGCATTCGGATTCGTCGGAACCGACGATGACGACCTTGCGGTCGGCGCGATCGACGAACGTGCGGACGCCTTCGAGGAATTGTTCTAGCGCCTCGGCCGTCTTGATCGGCTTCTGCAACACGCCTTGAGCGCCGAGCTTCAGCCCTTGCTCGGGCTGATCGACCGTGGAGCAGACGTACACCGGAATGTGCCGCACCGACAGATCGCGTTTCAGCCGCTCCAGCACGCGCCAACCGTCGATATCCGGCAGGGAAATGTCCAGGAGAATCGCGTGCGGTTGGTACTCGCCGGCCAGTGCGATGGCCGCGGCGCCGGAGGGCGTTGTAAGGCCCTTGAAGCCAACTTTGCGTGAGGTATCCAAAACGAACTGCGAGAAGCCGGTGTCGTTTTCGACCACCAAGATGACTAGGTCGTCCGGCTGAATCGTCGCCCGATCATCCGGCACGTCGCTGGTGAACTCGCTGGCGTTGTCGTCGGTCGGCTCTTCGATCGTGGCCACTGTTTCGGCCGGTGCGACATTGGCCGCGGAGATCATTGGCTTGGGCGTCGTCGCCACGGCGCGGCGCACCACCTTCTGCGGCATGTACGAGTGCGGCAGGTACAGCGTGAACTCGCTGCCGACCTCCGGAGCGCTAATCAGACGGATTTCGCCGCCGAGCAGGCGGGCCGTCTCGCGGCTGATCGCCAGGCCCAGGCCCGTACCGCCGTACTTGCGGCTCGTGCTGCCGTCCGCCTGCTGGAACGCCTCGAAGATGATCTGCTGCTTTTCGGCGGGGATGCCGATGCCCGTGTCCTTCACGCTAAAGGCGAGCACGGTTTCGCTGGTGTTGAGCGAATCGTTGTCGGCGTGCCAGCCGTCGCGGGCCACGTCGATTCGCAAGCACACCGAGCCGTGGTGCGTAAACTTGAACGCGTTGGACAGCAGGTTCTTGATGATCTGCTGCAGGCGCTTGCTGTCGGTGGTGAGCGACCGCGGCACTAGGGGATTGATCTCGACGCTGAAATCGACGCTCTTCGCCTCGGCCACGTGCCGGAAGGTGCGATCGACGTAGCTCCGCAGGTCGGCAAACCGCAGCTCGCCGACGTCCAGCACGACGGTGCCGGACTCGATCTTCGACAGATCGAGGATGTCGTTGATGAGCATGAGCAGATCGTTGCCGGACGAATGAATCGTCTTGGCGTAATCGGTCTGCTTGGCCGAGAGGTTGCCGTCCGGGTTCTTAGAGAGCTGATCGGATAGGATCAGCAGACTGTTGAGCGGCGTCCGCAGCTCGTGCGACATGTTCGCGAGGAACTCGGACTTGTACTTCGAGGTGAGCGCGAGCTGCTCGGCCTTCTCTTCGAGCGCTTGGCGGGCCTGCTCGACTTCCTGATTCTTCCGTTCCACTTCCACGTTCTGATGGGCGAGCAGCCGAGCCTTTTCTTGCAGCTCTTCGTTCGTTTGCTGCAGTTCCTGCTGGCGATTCTGCAATTCCTCGGCCAGCGACTGCGACTGCTTGAGCAGGTCCTCGGTCCGCATGTTCGCTTCGATCGTGTTGAGCACGATGCCGATCGACTCGGTAAGCTGATCGAGGAACACCTGGTGGGTGGGGCTGAACCGCTCGAACGAGGCGAGCTCCAGCACGGCCTTCACCTGCCCTTCGAACACAACCGGCAAGATGATGACGTTCACCGGCGGCGCGTTGCCCAAGCCCGAGGAGATATGGATGTAATCCGCCGGCACGTTCGAGAGCACGATCTTCTGCTTTTCGAGCGCACACTGCCCAACCAGACCTTGGCCTAGCTCCAACTGCTTGCCCACTTCGCTGGGATGTTCATACGCGTAGCTTGCCAGCAACGTCAGGCACGCTGAGTCCCGAGACATGTCATACGTGTAGAACACCGCGTGCTGGGCGGATACCACCGGCGCCAGCTCCGACAGAATGAGCCGGCCGACGGTGAGCATGTCCTTCTGCCCCTGGAGCATGCGGCTGAACTTCGCGAGGTTCGTCTTGAGCCAGTCCTGCTCGGAGTTCTTGAGCGTCGTGTCCTTGAGGTTCACGATCATCTCATTGATGTTGTCCTTGAGCAGCGCGACTTCGCCTTGAGCCTCGACCTTGATCGAACGCGTGAGGTCGCCCTTCGTGACGGCGGTCGCCACCTCGGCGATGGCCCGCACCTGCGTGGTGAGGTTGGCGGCCAGCTCGTTCACGTTGTCCGTGAGGTCCTTCCAGGTACCGGCGGCGCCCGGCACGCTCGC
>JAICUM010000328.1 GCA_025935855.1 Pirellulales bacterium
CGCGTCGGCGCCAAGGGACTTGTCTGCGTCGTCATGTTCAAATCAGTGGGTGCTAAAGTTTCAACACGCGAACGGCGTTTTCCGCGGCTACCTTTCGGCGAACCTCATCCGGCGCCTTCAATGCGTCGAACATCGTGAACTGCGGCCAATCCAATTGCCCGCGATCGTAGTAATCGGTGCCGAATAACAGCCGATCCGCGCGGCGGCGCAAGAACTCACCGCCAAACGCCGAGTCGCGCAACAGCGCATGCGCCCCGCTCGAAGAGAGATCGCCATACACATTCGGATGCCGATCCATCAGCGCGTCAATGGCGCCCCCAGGCGCGATCGGTCCCCGTGGGTATCCGACCTGCAAATCCGCTTGCGAAATACCGCCGGCGATCGACGCCCACCAACCCTTGCCATGGCCGATAAGCACAAGCTCGGGAAAGGCGCTCGCCACGCGATCGAACCCCGGCAGTCCCGGCTTGTCCATGTTCGCTTCATTGTCGAGGTGCAAAAGCACCGGTAGCCCGACCGCGGTGCATGCTTCATACAGTCGCATGCTCAGAGGATCATCGATGGCAAGCCGCGGCTTGTGCTCGCCGAATCCCTTGGCGCCGGCCTCTCGATATCGACGGAGCAGGTCCTGCACTTGCTTGGGCGTCGTGAGGTGCGTGGCCAAAGTGCGCGGATCGATGGCGCAGAAAGGAATCAGCCGATCGCGATGCGGCGCCGTTTCACGCAGAACGAATTCGGTCGTGACCGGATACCAAAACGCCTCCGGCGATACGAGCGGCAAAACTGCCGCGCGTTCGATTTCATGCCCATCCATCCAGTGCAATAAATGAGTGGCCGTCACCGGTTCGGTCGTGCTGCCGATCCAACCCTGGGTGAGGTGGGTGTGAATGTCGAACAGCGTGCCTCGCGGTGCGCCCGCCGCGCCAAGTGCGCCCCGCGAAACCGCCGCCGCGCCCAACGCCATGCCGGCTTCGGCGAACAATGTTCGACGCGAGACGATTCGCTGGCTGTAAATCGCGTTGCTCATTTTGCGCACGAGCTGCGGCGCCCTTCAAATGACCGCGACCGCTTCGATCTCCAGTTCCAACCCCGGAATCGCCAGTTCCGGCGTGCCGACAGCCGTTGACGCAGGATACGGCTCGACCAGGTAATCGAGCCGCACCTTACGAAACGTGGCAAGGTCGCGAAGCAGATGCACCCAAAACGAGCGGATGATCACCACGTTCGCAAACGAGCCGCCGGCTTCTTTCAGAATGACGCCGATCTTGTCGAACGTCTGCCGAATCTGCGTTTCCATGTCGGCCTTCAGGTCGTGCGGCCCCTGGCCCGAAATGAACAACAGCCGCCGTCCTTCCGCGATGATTGCCGGCGAATACCCCTTGTCCGCCGACGGAGCGTCGGCAGGCCGAACCAACTTGCGCGTGGCGCCGCCCTCGCTGCTTTCCACAGTCGCCGCCGCGGCTAGCGCGGCACTGCCCCCAAGCAACAGCCCGGAGGCCATGGCTCCGCCAACAAACCTCCGCCGGTCCCCGCGCGGCGCCTCCAATCCATTTTCAATCATGTCAGAAGCTCCAATCGACGGTACGACTCGTCATTAAGGATTGCCAGGGCTTGATTGTGCGCATCACGGCAAATGCCGTCGATTTAAATCGTACAAAAAAACGCCGAACACCCATTCACGGCTCATCGAACTGCATAAGATAATGGCCGCAACAGGCCTGCCAGGCCTTCGGTGTGTGGACGCCAATATACTAACAAACGGCACGTGCCCGCTTCGCAGTCGCCTTCAGCTTACCATTCCGGCGACCAAAAAGAGAGCCAAGGCTCCTGGCTCAGGCACAACGGCGGTTAGGAGAAGCAACATGAGCTTGAGACGTAGCCACGCTCCAAATCGCCCACTTAGTCGCGCTCATAACGGCGAATTGCGCAGCCTGCTCTTCGTCATTTTATCTCTTGTGTCTGCGTCGTTTGGACACTGCGAGGATCCCAATCGGCTCGAAACGCATCCGTTGATGCCCGGCATTCGCTGCCCCGGCCTCTTGGACAAAGACTGGCCGCGGCCGATGCACGATAAACTGGCGACCGGCTTTTCCCCGCTGACATGCGGCATGAAGGAGGCGCCCACGATTTGGTCGCGCATAAAAATCCCTGGCCAGGCCGCTTGGCTCCGCGTCCTGTCTCACGCCGGCCAGCCTGATCGTCTGCTCGTCTGCGATTCCAAACTGCGCATGTTTTCCGCGACCGGCGAACAACTGTGGACGCAGCCGCCCGCCGATGCTCTGGTCTGCAACGATCACCTTACTGGAACCGATCGCGAATTCCTGCTGTTGCAATCCGGCCGCATCCTCGACCTGCGAGACGCGGCGACTGGCGAACGAGTTTGGTCCCATACGTTTGAGCCGGAGTACGTCTCGCTACGAGTTCGCGTGGCCGACATTTTGCCCGAGATGCCCGGAATGGAGGCGGCCGTTTTCCTCAACCATGGCGAGGAGGGCGCCCTGGTGAGTTTTCCGCCCGAGGGCCAGCCGCGCATCGTTTGGCAAAAACAGGTGACCAAGCACGGCGAATTCGACGAACGCTACGATCACGTGTGCCAGATCGAGCTCGACTTGAGCGATCCCCAGCGGCCCGTCATCTGGAATGTGCGCCGCTACCGCTGCCGTGGTTTCGACGCTCGTACCGGCGACATGCTCAGCAGCGTCGAGTATGACATCGGCGGAGAGCATCGGCGGAACTATGGCCCCGCCGGAATTGGCCGGGCCAAGAATGGCGACGCGTTGGCTCTGGTCGTGGCCGAAGACGTTCAAGTCCACGTCCATGGCATTCGCCTGCATCGGCAAGGAACCAATGAGTTAGCCTGGCAACACTACTACGGCGAAGTCTATCATGACGCGCCCGGCGTAGCGCTCGAACACCTGAGCTTTTTCGACGCCGATCAAGACGGCGCCACCGACGTCTGCTACTCGGTGCGCGACCCTGCAAAAGATTTTCGTTCGTTCGTCCGAATTCGCGACGGCGAAACAGGCGTCGTCAAGTATGAGCTCGCCGATTGCTGGGGCGCCAAGGTCTATCCTCCAGAGGCGCCGGACGGCAGCGCGTTGCTGCTCGCCTACGGCGCGCCGCATGGCGCCATGCCTAAACGCGGACAGTTAGACGTCTACGCGATCGGCAAAGATCTCAAGCCGCGTAAGCTGCAATCATTCCCCAACGCTTCCGTCCTGTCTCTTGCGGACGCCAGGTCGGATGGAGAAAGAAATTCGGCAATCCTGCGCGCGAACCGAGCGGCCGATTTGGGGAAAAACGCTCCTGCCGCCTCGGCACAAGACGCCCAGCGCTTCGTGCTTCGCGAACAAGCGGACGACGGCTCAACCACCATCGGCGAGTATTCGTTCGACGGAGACCGACTGAAGCAATTGTGGCAGGCCTCAGATTCTCGTATTGCCACGCAACAACTCGCCGCAATTCTGCGCAACGATGATCAAATCGTCTCCTACGTCGTCGCCGCCTCTGACGGCGAACTACTCTTTCTCAAACCCGACGACGCCACGCGGGCAAAGCATCTCCTCGACGGCGCCTCCGGCGTCTGGCTGGCAGCCGCCGACCTCGATCGAGACGGCCGTGCCGAGTTGATCGCGGCCATGTCCACAGGCCGGCTCGCAGTGTATCACTTCGAGAAAGACGGACGGGCCGCTCGCGCTGCGGAATACGCTTATGCCGTAAAAGGACCGAAGCGGGGCCCCGTCGCTTACGACTTTCTAGGCGATGGGCGCCTGGAGATGATCACCCTCGATTCAGCGCCCGACGGCCGATTGCTCGTCTCCGCGCAACCCCTGAACCAGCCTCCCATCTGGCAAGCCACACTCGACGTCAATGCTGAAGACGCCCAAGGATGCACCGTCAATGCGGGCCAGTTCCTTGCCGGCGATCACTCGGCAGTCGCTGTCTCGCTCACCGACGCCCATTTAGTCCATGAAGGAACCTATCTGCTCGATGGCCATAATGGCCGCCTCGTCTGGTCCAAAAATCATTACCAGAACTTCGGCGCCATCATGCCCTTTCGAGCCGAGGGCATCCCCACAGCGTTCGATTTCGACCGCGACGGCGCCGAAGAGCTCGGCATGGATCTGCTTAGCTTCATGGCCTACGTCCGCGGCGGCGACGGCGAATTCGCGTTCATCCAGCCCACTCACAACGTGAGCATGGACCAGGCCGTCGCCAATGGCCATCTCTACAACACCTACTGCCCGATCTACGCCTCGCCCATGGACGCGCGGCCACACTGGATGGTCACCGGTGGCTTTGGCCCCTTCGGAATGATGGGCGTCGATCCGCACGAAAAGCTCTGGGGCGTCGATCTTCAATACGACGGACCTCCAAACGTCGGCATGATCGACGTGGACGGCGACGGCGTCCTCGAAACCGGCTACTGCGCCGCCAATAGCAAGAAATTTGTCTGCCGCAACATTTGGAACGGCAAAGTCAAATGGGAGCTTGAACTTCCCTACGCGCCCAACAGTCCCACAATAACCGCCGACGTCGATGGCGACGGCCGCGGCGAATTCCTGACCGGCCCATTTTGCATCGGCGCCGCGAAAGACGACCGCGGCGAACTTCGCTGGCAATCGCCGGCCGCCATCGGCTGGGCCGTCATCGCCGACTTCGACGGCGACGGCCGCGGCGAGATCGCCTGCCAGCAAGGAAACGAAGTGGTCGTCCTGAAGGGCAAATGAGCCATGGCGCCGGCCTTGCCGGCCCAATCGTCCCGGTGAGTGAATGGCGCGGATGAGCCTAGTCCGACGACCAGTTTCAGCTCACGACGGTTAGCTCCAACCCGTACTGAGCCATCGCCAGGTCCAGGTCATCCATTGTCACCTGGCCGTCGCCGTTCAAATCTCCATCCGCCAACGTAGCGCCCGTCATCCCGGCGTTGTTGGCGATCAACGTCAAATCGTCGTCATCGACCGTCCCATCTGAATCAAACTCTGCGCCACAGCTCACGGTCTGGCGATTCGCGTTGAAGTTCGCCGCCAGCAAGTTCAAGTCATCGGAGTTCACCGCTCCATCGCCGTTGAAGTCGCCGTCCACAAAGAAACTTCCGAGCGACTGTCCCCAGTGGATTGACAACAGCGAGAAGTCAATGCCATCGACCTTGCCATCAAGATTCGCGTCACCCGGCATCAAGTTCATAACGAACTGAAACGCCCCGCCCGGCGTTCCGTCCCCCGACGGAAACGTGCTCACCAACCCATTGGTCGTCGTGGTCGTCTCCGGGTTCGTCCAGTCGCCGTCCAGCGGATTACCTTCCACGTCCGTCACGCCGTCCGCCAGCGTGATCAGATACTGGTCGCCCAGCACCCGCCAGTTTTCATACCGCCACGTCGCCGTGTTCGTGCTCGCGTCGTAATGAAACTCCGCCAGCGTCGGCACGTTCGAGGTCCGCATCCCGACCAGCTTCAGGCTGTTGTCCGAGACGTTCACGGCTTCGCTGAAGACGATCGAAATAGTATCCGCCCCGCCCACCGGCACCGTCTGTAGCTGCGCCCCGCTGCCGTCCACCGTGTCAAACGCAAACGCCGCGTGCAGCGACGCCGA
>JAICUM010000611.1 GCA_025935855.1 Pirellulales bacterium
TCCAAATCGGACAGCAGGCTTGTTAATTCTTTTGGCGACAGCCGCTTACGTTTTGCACGGCTCTGCGCAGTGCGGTCTCACGCACGCGCAGCGCCCAACGGAATCGTAATCTTATGAGCTGATGGAAATGCTTCAGCGCGCTCATGCCGCCAACAGGCCCATCACGCCGCCGCACAGTTGGTCGGCGATCGACGCGGCGATTTGTGAAGCCGCCTGCGGCCGCGCGAGCTTGTGCATTTGGCGGCTCGCTTCATCGCGCTGATGGCTGTCGAGAAGGAGCGGTTCGAGCGAGCGGGCGATGGCCGCGTCGAGCGAGCCGGCGTGTTCGCGCTCGTCGATGAGCCGGGCCGCTCCTGCGGCGGAAAAGATTTGCGCGTTGGCCAGTTGATGATTGTCCGTCGCGTTCGGGAATGGCAACAGCAGGGCCGGCAGGCCGGCCAGCGCCAGCTCGGCGAGCGTCGTGCCGCCGGCGCGGCAGACGGCCAGGTCGCTGGCGAACAGGACCGAGGCGATTTCGTCGATGTGCGCGACGGTCAGAGCGCGAACGCCGAGTTGGTTGTAGCGGGCTTCGGTCTCGGCAAGCTGGCCGTCGCCAGTCTGGTGGACGACCTGCCAGTTCTTGAGATTGTCGCCGAGGCGCTGCAGCGCGGCGGGGATGGATTCGTTTAGCGAACGGCCGCCGCCGGAACCGCCGAGGATGACGAGGCGGCGTTGGCGGCGGGGGTCGGATTTTGCAGGAGAGAATCCCTCCCCTAACCCCTCCCTTCGAGGGAGGGGGATCGTGCTGGGAGGTTCCTCTTTAGCGCGGCCGTAGGTTTTTATGTAGAGGTCTTCGAATGAGCGGCGGGTCGGATTGCCGGTTACCGTCACCGGGGCTTGCACGTGCAGGTGCGGGCGGACTTCTTCGAATGCCGCGCAGACCATGACTGCGGCCCGGGAGAGCCAGCGGCTGGCGCGGCTCGGCACCGCGTTCTGTTCCACCAGCACGATGGGAATCCCTCGCGCCGCCGCGGCGCGAATGACGGCTACGCTCGTCGTGCCGCCCAGGCCGACGACCAGCGACACGCGCTGCTCACGCAGCATCCAGCGGGCCGCGCAGTAGCCGGCGACGTTGTCGGTGACGAAGCGTACGGCCTCGAGCGGATTGCGCGGCACGCCGTGGGCCGGTACGGTCGTGTACTGGTAGCCCGCGAGCCGAACCTTGTGACGCTCACGCGCCGCGCCGCTGCCGGCGAAGGTGATTAAGGAATTCGGCAGGCGGCGGCGCAGATGTTCGGCGATCGCCATGCCGGGGTGCAGGTGGCTGGCCGATCCGCCGCCGGCGAAGAGAACGTGTGGGGTGGTGGGCATTGCGGATTCCCTTCCTTTAGAATCCCCCTCCCTTGAAGGGAGGGGTTAGGGGAGGGATTGGCGACTTTTCTAGGTGAGCGCGCTTGTCCCAAAGGAGAGTTCGAGAACCCCTCCCCTATCCCCTCCCCACAGGGGAGGGGAATCTTCCTTGTTTCCGCTGAGACGCTGGAGCGGCGCTTGCGCGCCGCCCCAGCGCTCAGACGTAGACTTCATCGTGAAGCACCCGCGCGCGAGCGGCTGACCCAGAAGTCGCCCGCTGCGAGCCATCAAGCTCCAACCCCAGGGAGGGCGGCCGGCACACGACCCCGCAATCGGTTCCGGCCAACGATGAAGTCTGAAGTGGTTTTTGGCAGTCGCCAGTCGTCAGTAGCCAGGGGTCAGTGCGGAAATACTTCGATCACCGACTGCCGGCCCCTGTCCGCTCGCGACTCGTTCCTCTCGTTCAAAGCGTGATTCCAAACGTTCGGCGAGCTTGTAGCAACTCTCGGCCGCGATGCCAAGAGCGAGTAGCGCGTCGCCGTCCATGACCGAATCGCCCAGCACATTGCGGGCGGTGTTTTCATCCGTGCACACGACCACGCGGCCGATGGCCAGGCCCGCGTCACGCGCGGCGATGGCCAAGTCGCGCCCGCCGGCGCCGTGGACGACCACCATTTGCCCGCCGCCTTGCTCGACGAATTTGCGGCCCCAACGCCGCAGGTCGGCCGCGGCTTCGCGGGAGAGATCGCTCGAGTTGCACCAGATCACGCGGCGGCCCGCCGTTCTGAAGCCTCGCAGCGTCTTCAGGGCGGAGTCAGCCGTGTCGGACGTGGCGACCGGAACGTGAATGAGCGATGTGCGGCCGACGGTGAACGTGGCCGGCTGCGGCGCCGCCGTCGGCGGACCAACGACGAACGCGCCAGGAGAAATCGTGCTAGATGTGTTGAGCAAATTCATATCGG
Source organism: Pirellulales bacterium (assembly GCA_025935855.1). Taxonomy (GTDB): domain Bacteria; phylum Planctomycetota; class Planctomycetia; order Pirellulales; family Lacipirellulaceae; genus Lacipirellula. The sequence goes on from JAICUM010000611.1 coordinate 2,292, forward strand.
TTAAAGGCCAAACGGCCGCGATTCAGCTACGTGTTGAGTGGTTTCTAGTCCGACTACTGAATTCTAGAGCTCTAGGTCGGATTTGTTTTAGGCAACGAGCCGTAAGGCCGGTTGCGCCAGGCCGTAAAGCAATTCGCGAACCGCGTCCGCATCGGTCACTTCGTTCTGGCCGAAGCTAAAGCCGGTGGGGCCGCGACTGCCCGCGATGACCACCACGTCGCCTTCGCTGGCGGCGGCGACGGCGAACGCCATTGCCTCCGACCGATCGGCGGCGACTTGAATCTTGGAACTTTCGCCGGCATCAGTCGGAAGCCAGGCCGCGTCGAGCTCCGCGAGCGCGTCGGTCACGATTGCCACGTCCGCCAGCTTCTCGACGACGCCGCGAATGGCCGAGGCTTCGGTCGAGTTGGTCGGTAGTTCGTCGCCCAGGACGCAGATCACCCGGCCGCGAGTCAGCTTGCGCGCCGTTCGAAGCGTGCTCCGCAGGCCGCAGGCGTTCGCGGCGGCGTCAATGAACACGGCGAAATCCTGGCCGCAGACGACGCGCTCCATACGA
>JAICUM010000582.1 GCA_025935855.1 Pirellulales bacterium
AAGCACGCCGTGCTTGGCGTTCGGCTGTTGGCGAACATGGTCGCCGGACACTTGGTGCTGCTGGCGATTATGGGCCTCGCCGTCGCGGCCGCTGGAAGCTCAACGTGGGGCCTCACCGCGACGATTTCGGTTGTCGGCTCCGCCCTCTTCAGCTTGCTCGAACTGTTCGTCGCCTTCCTGCAGGCGTATGTCTTCACCTTCCTGTCGGCGCTGTTCATCGGCGCCGCCGTGCATCACCACTAATAACAACTTCACCAATCAACACCCTTCTTCATTTGCGTGCATAAGGAGTTTCGTTTCGTGATCAAAGTAGCAAAGTTCGTCGCGTTGGCGCTGATCGCCACCTGTGTGATGGCCGCCCCTGCCATGGCCCAAGGAGCTGATGCCGCCGGTTCGCCAGGCGCCACGGCGGCTCCCGCCGGCGGTTGGATCAGCTTCTCCGGCGCTTTCGGCGTCGGCCTGACGGTCATTGGCGCCGCCTACGGCATCGGCAAGTTGGCCGGCGCTGCCCTGGAGAGCATGGCCCGCCAGCCCGAAGTGGCCGGCAACATCCAAACGGCGATGATCATCGCGGCCGCGCTGATCGAAGGCTTCACCTTCTACGCGTTGTTCATCTGCTCGACGCAGAATCCGTGGAAGTAAGCACAAGCCGCATTCCAATGGAATTGCCGCTGCTGGAACCGTCCAGCAGCGGCGTACCAAACAAACCGTAAAGCCAGCGAGAAATCCGTGATGCGCGGAGTGTTTTACACAGTGTTGTTCGCCGCCGCGCTATGCATTGGCAGGGCGAGCATCGTGAACGCCGAAGAAGGCGGTCATGGCAGTGACCCGGGCCATGGCAATGCGAGCGAATCGTTGGAGACGCCGCTAGATTCAGTAGCGGGCGCTCGGGCAGATCTCGCGATATATACGTTTGTCGTGTTCCTGCTTCTGCTCGCGATCCTCGGCAAGCTCGCCTGGCCGAAGATCAGCGCCGCCCTCGAAGAGCGTGAAAAACGCATCGAAGCGAACATCGCCGCTGCCGAGGCCAAGCACGAAGAAGCCAAGCGGCTGCTCGCTGAGCACGAAGCGAAGCTGGCGACCGCCGCCGGCGAAGTGCGCGCCCTCATGGAGGAAGCCCGCCGCGACGCCGAAACGGCTCGTGAACATATTCTGGCCGACGCCCGCAAGGCGGCCCAAGGCGAACGCGACCGCGCCGTCCGCGAGATCGACATGGCCGCCAATCAAGCCTTGAAGAACCTCGCCGAAACCAGCGCCAACCTGGCGGTGGAACTGGCCGGCAAGGTGATCCGCGAGTCGATTAACGCCGCCAAGCAGCAGGAACTGGTCCGCCACGCGCTGGAACGCATGAACGCGGGCAACAACTAACCATATAGCCCGGCCATCCTGGCCGGGCGCCTCGCCCGAATGGCGAGGCTATATAGCATGGCCGAGTTCAAAACCACCAACCGTCCGCAGGAAACCGTGCTCGACGTCGGCGCCGAGCGGCTCGGCCGCATCTACGCGCAAGGGGCCCTCGACGCCGCCGGCAATCTCGACCAGCAGCGTGACATGGTGGAGGAACTCGAAAGCGTCGTCAGCGACGTCCTCAACCGCGATCCGCGGCTCAACGAAATCTTTGCCTCCGAGCTAATCTCCGAAGAAGAAAAGCTCGGCATGCTCGACCGCATCTTCGGCGGACGGGCGTCGAAGACCACGCTGAACCTGCTCAAGGTGATGGCCCACCACGATCGCCTCGCCGTCATCCGCGACGTCGCCAAGGCCGCTCGCAAGCTGTGGCAGACGCGAGCCAACCGGATTCCCGTGCAGCTCGAAACGGCCAATCCAGTCGACAAAGCGCTGCAGCAGGAAATCCTCAAAGCCTTCGAGCACGCCCTCGGCGCCGACCCCATTGTCACCGACCGTGTGAATCCTGACTTGATCGGCGGTTTCGTCATCCGCGTCGGCGATCGCGTGTACGATGGCTCGATCCGCACCCGGCTGGAGCACATGCGGCAAGGCATGATCAACCGCGCCGTCGAAGCCATCCAGCGCGGCCCCAATCGCTTCATCAACAACGGCGAGGCCAAATCCTAACGACGCACAATACGACGTGCAAATAGCCGCGATGCTACCCATCGCCGGCGCGGCGAGAACAAGCTCAACACCACTTCACCGGCGAGCCGTAGGCTCGCGGCTATTAGTAAGAAGCGAAGATTCAAAACGATATGAAATTCAATAGCGACGAAATCGCCTCGGTCATCCAAAAAGAGATCGAAAACTACTCCGCCCAGATCGACGTCCGCGAAGTCGGCCGCGTGTTGGAAGTCGGCGACGGCATCGCCCAGGTCTACGGCCTCTCGGGCGTGATGGCCGGCGAGATGGTAGAGTTCCAAAGCGGTCCGATCGGCTTGGCCTTCAATCTCGAAGAGAATTCGGTCGGCATCATCATCCTTGGCGACTACCTGTCGATCAACGAAGGCGACGAAGTCCGCTCCACGGGCAAGCTGCTCAGCGTCCCCGTCGGCGACGCACTTCTGGGCCGCGTGGTCGATCCACTCGGCAATCCGCTCGACGGCAAGGGGCCGATCGTCACCAGCGAGCGCCGCCCGGTCGAAATCATTGCCACCGGCGTCGCCGAACGCAAGCCAGTGCACCAGCCGCTGCAAACGGGCATCAAGGCCATCGACGCGATGACGCCGATCGGCCGCGGCCAGCGCGAGCTGATCATCGGCGACCGCAAGACGGGCAAGACGGCCGTCGCGCTCGACGCGATCATCAATCAGCGCGACTCCGGCGTGAAGTGCTTTTACGTCGCCGTCGGCCAGAAGGAGTCGACCGTCGCCGGCGTCATCGAAGTGCTCCGCGCGACCGGCGCCATGGACTACACGACGGTCATCCTCGCCGGCGCCAGCGCTCCGGCTCCACTGCAGTACGTGGCGCCCTACGCTGGCACCGCGATGGCCGAGCACTACATGTTCAACGGCGGCCACGCACTCATCGTTTACGACGACTTGAGCAAGCAAGCCGTGGCGTACCGGCAGTTGTCGCTGTTGTTGCGTCGCCCGCCGGGCCGCGAGGCTTACCCTGGCGACGTGTTCTACTGCCACAGCCGCCTTCTC
>JAICUM010000472.1 GCA_025935855.1 Pirellulales bacterium
AGAGGGGTTCTAAAATGTCAAGCTGAAGCGGGCTTTACCCGGCAGATAGCCCGGCCATTCTGGCCGGACAGATTCGCCCGGCCAGAATGGCCGGACAATATGGCCATGACGCTGTTGTATCAGGACCGCCGCTTTCTGGAGCACTTAACCGGCGCCCATCCGGAGTCGCCGGTGCGGCTGGAGCACATCTCGCGGGCGCTGGCCAATTCGGGACTCGTCGAGCACTGCAAAACGCCCGAGTGGAAACCGGCGAGCGACGAGCAGCTCGGCGCGGTTCACGACCTTGGATACTTGCGGTCGGTAGAATCGCTGGCCGATCGCGGCGGCGGGCGACTCGATCCAGATACAGTCGTATCGCCGGCGTCGTATGAGGTGGCGCGACTGGCCGCCGGCGCGGCGTGCGATGCGGTGCATCGCGTGCTGAACGGCGAGGACGCGACTGCACTGTGCCTCGTGCGGCCGCCGGGGCATCACGCGCTCGCCTCCCGCGCGATGGGATTCTGCCTGATCAATCACGCGGCGGTGGCCGCTCAAGCCGCGATCGATGCGTTTGGACTGGACCGCGTGATGGTGGTCGATTGGGACGTTCATCACGGCAACGGCACGCAGGACATTTTTTACGAGGATCCGCGGGTGGCGTACTTTTCAAGCCACCGCTGGCCGTTTTATCCGGGAACGGGCGAGGCCGATGAAACAGGGCACGGCGAGGGCTTAGGCGCTACGAAGAATCTGCCCGTCGCATTCGGCACTTCGCGACGCGACTATCTCACGCAATTCGGCGACGAACTGGAACGCTTTGCGGTGAAAATGAAACCGCAGTTGATTGTGCTCAGCGCCGGCTTCGATAGTCATCGAGCCGACCCCATCGGCTCATTGGGGTTGGAAACCGAAAACTTCGGCGAGCTGACAGGCATCGTCCAGCAGGTCGCGGCCGCCCACTCAAACGGTCGCATCGTGAGCCTGTTGGAAGGCGGCTATAACCCGCCGGTATTAGCCGAGTGCGTGAAGCTCCATTTGGAAAAGCTGCATTAGAGCGAATTCGAACGGAATGTTGGACGCCGCCGCATCAGCGCATCAGCGCCTGCAAGCTGTTATAATCAGTTCCCATCCCTAGCAGCGTGCGATTTTGGAGCAAACGGGTCATGTCAAGTTTGTCGGACTATTTCATGACTGGCGGCGCCGAACCGGCCTGGGACATCGCCACGGTGTTTCCCCCGCAAGGAGCGTGGACGGTTGAGGAGTATCTTGGTTTTACTGATGACACGAACCACTTGGTCGAATTCACTGACGGCCAGATCGAGGTGCTGGAAATGCCCACGACGGAGCATCAGGAGATACTTGCCTACCTTTTCATGTTGTTACGCCAATTCGTCAACGAGCGTGGGCTGGGCAAGGTGCTGTTTGCCGCCTTGAGAGTCCAGGTCGACAAAACCAAATTTCGCGAGCCTGACATTGTCTTCGTTCACAAAGATCATCTGAGCTACGTACAAGAACGATTTTGGACCGGGGCCGATCTCGTTGTTGAGATTGTCAGCAAGGGCGCCAAGAGCCGTGAGCGCGACTTAGTGACAAAACCGAACGACTACGCAGCGGCTGGAATTAGCGAGTACTGGATCGTCGATCCCCGGGAATGGCTGATAACGGTGCTCGCGCTAGATCGCGGCCAGTACCAGCTGTTGGGCGCGTATCGTCCAGGCGATCAGGCAAAATCGAAAGTACTGGACGGTTTTTCGGCCGACGTCGCGGCGGTGTTTCAACCGGCGAAAAACTAAACCGCAAGCTGATCCAAGCGGCGCAAAAGGTTGCCATATGGCAGCGCCTACTGATCCGCGTACACCAGCGTGCCCTGCTCCTTGGTAATCGGATCCTGCACCTCGTCGGCGGTGACCATCACCTTCGTCCGCAGGTCGCCGGCCTGCAGGCCTTGCACCTGGATGCGGAACTTGGCCTCGGCCTTCGGCGCCAGCTGTGGCAGCGGGGCGAAGGTGGCGCGGCCGTCTTCGGCGACGAATCGCGAGGCGCCTTGGCCGTTGGTGGCCTTGAGGCCCCGCGGAATGACGGCCGTGACCTGAACGTTGGTCGCGGCCTTGGAGCCCTGGTTGACCACCGTAATGTCATACGCGGTTTCCTCGCCGACCGCGACCGCGCCAACGGCGGCTTTGATTTCAAACGACAACGCCACGAGCCCTTCCACCGTAACTTTCGCCTCCGTGCGGTCTTCCAGGCCTTGCTGCGCGCGGCTGGCGACCTGCAAGGTTTGCTCGCCCGCCTCGACCGGCAACGCGGTTAGCTCGACCGTGCCGTGCTCGTTGGCCGGCAGTTCGGCGAGACTCCAGCGGACGCTGTGGGTGGCCGGATCGTATTCGCCGTAGTTGTCGGCGCTGACAAACTGCAACCCCTTCGGAAGCTGCGTGACGAGCTGCACGTCTTTCGCGGCGGCAGTTCCGGGGTTCGTGACGCTCATCTGAAACTTTGCCGGCAACTCGAGGAATTTCTGCTTTGGTCCGTTGACCGAGACCTTGAGCGCCGGGGCGATGACTTCAAACTCGCAGCCGGCCTGAACTTCGAGGCTGGCGTCCGCCTTGGCGACCATCACGTTGTTGATGCGGCCGGCCTGTTCAGCGTTTAATACGAGGTCCAAGCGGCGGGACTGACCCGGGTGCAATGTGCCGACTTCGAATTCCAGCGCCGGCCCCGCTTCGTGGCTCACGCCTTGCGGGACTGTCTCGAGAAGCATGACGCCAGTCGCGTCGCCCGTGCCGGGGTTGCTGACCTCGATTTGCACGAGCTGCTGCTGGCCGATCATCACGCGCGGGCCGGCCGAGAGGCGCAGGGCCAATTCTGGCTTCGTACACTTTACCTTCGCGGAAGCCTGGCCAGTGAAGGTGACGGTCGCCACGCTGCCGAGCTCGCCTTCGGCGGTGGGCATGAGCTCCATTTCAACGACGCGCTCTTCGCCCGGCGAGAGCGTGCCTAGATCCCAGGTCACTTGCGCGCCGGTGACATTGGCCTTCGGCGCCGTGCCGATGAGCTGCGTGCCGAGCGGTACGTCGTCGCGAATCTGAACGTTCTGCGCCGGTCGCTGGCTATTGTTCTGAACCTTGATGGCGAAGCTGCATTTCTTGCCAACCTGGATTTCCGGCGGCACAAGCTTCTGAATCGCGATGGCCGGGTTTTGCAGACCTTCAAGAACGCGTTCGCCGGGACGGCCGGCGCCGTCGGTGGTCGTGATGCCGGGCGTCGGCGTAAGACCGGCGTCGGCGTTGGGGTTTGCGAGCGGCGGGGTCTGTTGGACTTCGGCCGCAAAGCTTGGCGTCTGCTGCGAACCGGCTGACTTAAGCGGCTGCGCGGCAATGCCCTCGGCCGGGGCGGCTGCTTTGAATTTGCCCGCAGGTTGCTCGGCAGCTTGCGGTTCGGCGGCGGCGATGGCCGGCGGGTTGCCGGCGCCGAGCCAGGCGTTGGCGGCAGAGGCTTCGCCATAACGACCGCCGGTTCCGCTCGGGGCCTCGGCAGGCGCTGGTTTCTTGATGCTCTCGGCAATCGCGTTGGCGGCTCGCTGTGGCATGGCGATCACATTGTTCGGCGCGGGTTGAGCCGTCGGCGGCTGCTCGCTGAACGCTGTCCGCGCTTCGTCGGCTTGGGGAGTCGCCGGGCGCGATGCGGCTGTCTTCGCGCTGGCATTGCGCAGCGGATTTTCGGCGCCCGGCTCTTGGCCGCGGGTGACTTCCGCTTCAGTCGGCTTGGCGACCGGCGCCAATCGCTCGCTACCAGTCTTATTGACGGCCGGGGCTTGTGGTGTCGGATTCTCGACGGCCGACGTCGCTGCATAGCGGCCGGCGAGGGGATCCGAGGGCGCGGCGGCGAAGGGATTTTGTGGAGCGACCGCTTCGGCGCTACGGGGCGTCGCTACTTCGTCCCGCGCCTCCTGAACGGACGGCAGCGGCGGCGTTTGCACCGGCGCCGAGTTTTGGGCGTAACGATTTTCGGTAGACGGCGCCGAATTCGGCGCGCCGCCGAAGAGCTGCTTGCTCTGTTGTTTGGC
>JAICUM010000598.1 GCA_025935855.1 Pirellulales bacterium
CGTCGCCCGCCAACTGTTCCACGACGAACTGGTCGTACGGCTTGTCGTCGTTGAGCGCCGCGATCACGTAGTCGCGGTATGGCCAGGCGTTGTTCCGCTCGATATTTGTCTCGAAACCGTTTGACTCGGCGAAGCGCACCACGTCCAGCCAGTGCTGTGCCCAGCGCTCGCCGTAGCGCGGGTTGGCAAGCACTTTGTCAACTAATTGGGCGTATGCGTCCGGTCGATTGTCTTTCATAAACGCGGCGACTTCTTCCGGCGTCGGCGGCAGGCCGAGCATGTCGAAGTACAACCGGCGAATGAGCGAGGTGCGGTCGGCCAGCGGGGAAGGCGTGAGGCCGGCGTCGCGCAGCTTGGCGAGGATGAACGCGTCGATGGGCGTCGCCGCCCAGGCGTCTGAAAGTTTCGGCGGCGTCGGTTTCACGACGGGCTGAAAGGACCAGTGATTGGTCGTCAGCGGCTTTTCTTCGTTCGCCGTCGTGGCATTTGCCGGCCAAGTGGCGCCTTGATTGATCCACTCGCGGAGCACGGTGATCTCTTTGGCCGAGAGCGGCTCGCCTTGATCCTTCGGCGGCATTTGAATATGCGGGTCGGCGCCGCTGACGAACTTAACCAGCGGGCTGTCAGCGCTATTGCCGGGAATGATGGGCGGCACGCCGCGGTCTCCGCCGGCGAGCGCGACGCTCCGGCGGTCGAGCCGGTAGTTGCTTTCCTGCAGATCGGGGCCGTGGCAGTCGTAGCAGTGCGCCTTGAAGATCGGCTGAATGTCGCGTGCGAAGTCGATCGGCTTCGCTGACTCAGCCCGCATGCGACTGGCCGTGAGCAGCGAGATGGCAAGACCGAGAGCGGCCTTCCCGAGTGTTCGCCGATGAAGTTGGCCAGGCAAATGCACGCCGCCGCTCACTGGATGACCCTAACTGCCGCCTTCGGGCAAGAGCTATCCAGTATAACCGTAGCGGCCGTTTTTAACTGCCGTGAACCGCGCTCGGCGCCGGCTTATTTTCTGAAGTCGCCGCGGTTGAAAACCGCCGCTACGGTTAGCGCCGCGCTTCCCACTTGCCGAGGACGCCGACGCGGTTGCCCGGCGTGTTGCCCCAGGTGCCTTCGGAGAGCTGCCGGCCGTCGTCAGAGAGGCGCGCCGAGAAGGAGCCGATGGCGAGTGTGTTCGTGGGGCTCTCCACGTATTTGCCTTCGATGTAAACCTGCCGGGAGCCTTCGTGGTAGGTGGCGACGACGTGCTCACGGCCCAGCAGCTCGCCATTGCCGCGCCATTCGAAAAAGCCCATCGCCTCCAGGCCGCCGGGGATTTCGCGCTGGGTGGTGAACTTGAGCGTGCTGCCGGAGAAGTCGGTGCCTTCGTCGTCCTTCGAGGAGGTGATGGTCCAGGCGCCGAGGGTGAGATTCGGGCTATCACTCTGCGGAACGTTGTCGCGCGAGGCGGTGTAGTCGATTTCGCCTACCGGGGCGTGATGCTTGGCGGCGATCGCGGTGGGCGTGACATCGCTGGGGTCTTTGTTCAGCATCCCCGGCAGCACGGCGGTCGCCAGCGCGGTGAGGCTGGAAATGATCGCCGCGATGACCGTGGCGGAGGCGAACAGCGAACTGCGTTGCGGTTGGCCTTCCATGGCCGACTCCTCTTATATCGCAAGCTCAAACAACCGCGCAATGCTAGCACGGCGAGGGCAGGGCGGCGGCAGTTTAGGTAATCTCCGCGTCGCCTGCAATCTTAATCGCCACCGGCTTTTATCGGACGAAAGAGTCCGTTACTTGCCCTTGAGGCTTAGCAGATAGGCCAGCAGCGAATAGTAGTCCTTTTCGGGGATCTGCTCGATGACGTTGCTCGGCATGGGCGAGAGGGCCGATTGCCGGCGGCTGACCACTTCCTCGAGCGGCACGCGCTGCTCGTCGCCCTTTTCGTTGTTGAACACGAGCGTGCCGGCTTCCTCGCGCAGTTGGAAGCCGCTGAGGACCTGGCCGCCGTCGGTTTCGATGAGCCAGGTGCGGAAGGCGACGTCCACGTTGCGGCTAGGGTCGAGCGAATCTTCCAGCAGCCGGTCGAGGCCGCGGTTGCCGATGCCGTCTAGGGCGGGGCCGATGGTTTTGCCCACCTCGCCAATGCGGTGGCAGCTAGCGCAGATGCTTTTGGCGAAGACCGCGCGGCCGGCTTCGGCGTCGAAGTGGCCGGCGAGGTAGCCGGCGCGGCGCTCGGCGATCAGCTTCGTCACCCGATCGTCGGTGGGAGAGAGATTCGCGATAAGCTCTTGAAGTTGCTGATCGACGTTTTTGACGCCAGACGACTTGAGACGATCCGCGACGGTCGGTTCGCGCAGCAGCGCGGCCGAGGCACGGCCTTCGCGGATTTCCTTGAGCAGCGCTTCGGCTGAATCGTGATGACTGGCCAGGCCGGCGGCGATGAGGACCGCCACCGATTCGGGCGCCGACTTGAGTTGCGCCACGAGCGCCGCTTGGGCCGCGGGGTTGTCGATGCGTCCCAGTTGCTCGGCGGCTGTTTCACGCGTCGCCGTTGGCAGGCTTGCATTGGCGAGGATCGCCGTCAGCGGCGACACTGCCTGCACAGGTTCGAGCGCCGACAGAGCTTCAGTCGCCGCGAGTCGCGTCGACGCGTCGCCACTTGGGGATTCGGCCGCATCGATGAGATCCGGTACGAGTGATCTCAATTTATAGTGTCCCACGAGTCGGAAGGTTTGGGCCCGCACCGCGTCGGCGTTGGCGACCGGCTGAGCAGGCGCGGAGATCGCGGCCGGCTCGAACCGCCCGACGGCGAGCCAGGCGAAGCCATCGATGTCGGTGACGCCGTCCACCACTTCGACGTGGCCGCGCTTGCCGGCGTGTTGCGCGAGCTGCCACTGGAACCGCTGGGCGGTGTCGTTTCGCGGTGGGTAGCTGCGGGCAATTTCCTTGCCGTCTTCGAGGACCAGCCGCACGTAGTTCTTCTTCAACGGCGGCGCGCTGGGCAGCCC
>JAICUM010000011.1 GCA_025935855.1 Pirellulales bacterium
CCCGCCGGGGCGGGTAAACTCCATTCGGATTGCGGATTACGGAATTAGGAAGAGGGCACGGGTGATGACCCGCTTGCGCTCCTTTAATTGATCGTACCACTGACACCGACCGACGACGAACGGTTCGATCTGCGAGTGATAGCCGTTCGAGGAGGGTATGATCTGGCAATCGTGACCAGCCGCATAACCGGACCGGAATTCAGGGAATCGGCGTTCCGTACGTGGCAGGCCCACGACCATTCCGCAATCTGAAATCCGCAATCCGAAATCACTCGGCCCAATCAAGGCCGGTGGCATGGCGGATGCGTTCTTCGAAGCCGCCCAAGAGCCCGCCGATGACATCCCAACTGTGGGTGCGGCGGACTTCGATGTCGCCTTCGTGGTTCACGCGGACGATGGTCGTGTCGGTGACGCGGGCCTTTTTGAGATCGTCGTCGTTGAGCTCGTCTTCGTGAAGAGCATGTCGAAGGGTGGCGCCGGTCATTTCGATGAAGCTCATGGGGAGGAGATCCTGGCAGGCCGATTACTGATCGCGGTGATGCGCTGATACTACGGTAACGTAGAAGACCGCTAAGCCGCAAGCGATGAGGGCCGCCGGGCGGCCACGCTTAGGAAAGCGTCCACTCGGGGGCGCGGGCGCGGACCAACTCGGTGAGGCGGAGCAGGGTGGGGACGTCGAGCTGTTCAGTGCGGGCATCGTCGGCGAAGTTCATTTCCGCGAGAATCTCATCGACTTCCGGCTTATCCATGACGCCCTTGAGGGCCGAGACGACGTTCGCCCGCAAGAACTTGCGGCGGTGGAAAAAAAGCGCCTTCGTGAACTCGTGGAAGAAAGTGAGATCGGGAATGGCGGCACGGCGCTTCGGATCGACCACAATGCGGATGATCGCCGAATCGACCTTGGGCTGCGGCCAGAAGACCGACGGCGGCATGATGCGCACGATCTCGGCGTCGGCCTGGCACTGGATCCACACGCTCAGGGCGCCGTAATCCTTGGACCACGGCTGGGCGACTATCCGGTCGGCAAGCTCCTTTTGAATGGTGGCGACCATCGAGTGAGGCGTGTGTTCCCACGCGAGCAAGTTGCTGAGCACCGGCGTGGCGATGTTGTAGGGTAGATTGGCGACCAGCTTCAGCCGGCGGCCGGGCGCGGCGGCCAGCACGCTCCCGACTGCTTCCGCAACGGCCGGGTTGAAGTGATTCTTGTTCTTAAGTGCATCGACGTTGAGCATCGTCACGTTCGGGCGGTCGATGAGCATTTCGCTGGCGAACTCGAACAGGTGGCCGTCGATTTCCACCGTCACGACGGCGCCGGCTTGCTCGGCGAGGAGCTGCGTGACGGCGCCGGTGCCTGTGCCGATTTCGAGCGCGACGTCCTGCTCGGTGAGTTGGGCCGAATCAACGATGAGGCGATGCAGATTGAGGTCGATGAGAAAATTCTGGCCGTGCCTCGTCGCGGGGCGGATGCCCATCTCGCGGAAGCGCTCCAACAGGAAAGTTTTTGTTTGGCGGCTCACGGGAATGCCCGCCGCGGCGGGGAAACTCCGTTCGGGATTCGGAATGTGTAATGGGTGGGAGTTTGAGTTTTAGTCGCGATGCTACGCGTCGCCGGTGACGCGCGAATCACCTCTGCAATTCAGTTGCCGCTCGACGTATTTGGCGAGCACGTCGGTTTCAATATTCACCTCGTCCCCAAGGGCAAGCCGGCCAAGCGTCGTGGCTTGAAGGGTGTGGGGAATAATGGCGACGCTGAACCGTTCAGATTCGACCTCGACGAGCGTCAGGCTGACGCCGTCGACGGCGACTGACCCTTTCGAGGCCATTTGGCGCGTGATCGCTTCAGGGACGGCGAACCACATCGTGCACCATTGGCCGTCGTCGTCGCGATGGCCGAGGCGGCCGACGGCGTCGATGTGGCCGGTCACGAGATGGCCGCCGAGCGCGTCGCCCATGCGTAGCGAGGTTTCGAGGTTCACACGGTCGCCGGTATTCCGTTCGCCGAGATTGGTGCGCTGCAACGTCTCTGGACCGGCTTCGAACGCCAGATCGGCTCCATCGATGCTGACAACCGTAAGACAGCAGCCGTTGATGGCGATGCTGTCGCCGAGCTTGGAGCGCGCGGCGATTTCCTGATCGCGGATGACTAGCCTCATGCCAGGGCCTTCGGGCTTCAGGGCCCGCACTTCGGCGAGGCTTTGCACAAGTCCAGTGAACACGCCGTCAGCCCGCCTTCCGCAACAGGTCGTGGCGGTGGCTCCACGTCCAGCGCCATGCGTGGATCACCGGCGGCACGAGCGCGTAGGCCAGGCACACTAGCGGAATCACATACCAGCGGACGATAAACAGGGCCATCGCGATGAAGACGATGGTGACGAGCTGCGGGAACGACTTCTGCCCGCGCACCAGGTGCGACACGACATGGGGATAGGCGATGCGCGAGACCATAAGAATGGCGATGATAAGCGCCGCCACTGGCAGAATGCGCTGCAGCCAGAAGTCGAAGTGTTCGAAGTTTTCGTAATTGGTCACGTTACGGAGCGTGTACGAGAGCATCGCGAAGCTGGCGATGACCGACGCTGCCGCCGGCGATGGCAGACCTTCGAACGACATGTGGTCGTCGTCTTCGTCAGTCTCGACGTTAAATCGGGCCAGACGCATCGCGGCACAGCAGGCGAAGAGCGCGGCGATGCACCAAATCGCCTCGTCGTGCACCTGGGTGAACTGCGGGCACATCTTAACTAACAGAATGCCCGGCGCCACGCCGAAGGAAACAAGGTCGCAGAGACTATCGAGCTGGGCGCCGAAATCGCTGGTGACGCGGGCCATGCGGGCAACCTGGCCGTCGAACATGTCGAAGATCATGGCCAGAAAGATCAGCCCGCCGCAGAGCATAAGGTTGTGCGTCGGGTCGGCGCTGGCGATCAGCTCTCGCGCCGAGCTGAGCTTCGGCGAGGGGACGAACGGCACGTCGCTGGGCTTGCCGATGCGTGAGGCGACTACGATGGCGAAGAAGCCGGCGACGAGATTTCCCAGCGTGAACACGGTGGGGAAGACGGCAACGGCTCGGATGCGACGCATGGTGCGGGAGTGAGTAAGTGAGTGGTGAGTGCCATGCCCACGTCTGCGTGGGGCATGGGAACAGCTGGCTAAGCATGCCCACGTCGGCGGACCTCCGAGGGCATGGCACCCGTCCTATCTGTAACGGGCCAGGATCGTGCTGCCAGCTTTCACGATGTCGCCGACTTTGGTTTCGACGCGCACCGCGTCGCGCGGAAGGATCAGCTCCGTGCGGGAGCCCAGCTTTATCATACCAAACTTCTCGCCGCGATGGACGGGCTGCCCTGGCTTGAGCGCGCAGACGATGCGGCGGGCCAGAAGGCCGGAAATTTGCCGGACGGCGAAGCGCGTGCCGGGGCGCTCGGCGTCCTCGAAGCCGATCCACATGAACTCGTTGCGGATCGTGCTTTCGGGATTCAGCGCGTTGAGAAACTCGCCCGGCTTGTAGTGCATGTCGAGCACCGTGCCGCCGCGCGGGGCGCAGTTGATGTGGACGTTGAAGATCGAGAGGAAGATGCCGATGCGCACGGCGGGGCCGTCGAGGAAGTCGTAGTGGTCCAGCTCCGTGACTTCAGCGATCGTGCCGTCGGCGGGCGAAACGATGGCGTCGGGGCCGAGAGGGACGTCGCGATGCGGATCGCGAAAGAAGTAAATCACTTCGGCGAGTAAGACCGCAGGCACGATCGCCGTCCATTTCCACCAGCCGCAGCATGTCGCCAGGAAAACGGTGAGCGCCAAGAGCGGCCAGCCCATGAGCTGCAGCTCGGCGAGTCCCCAGCGGGCAAACAGCAAGCGATCGCGCCAGCGAAATGGGTCGTCCTCCGGCGCCCAATGAGCCGTGCACTGGTTCGAGCAGTATTTCAGATCGCGGGGATCGAGGATTTCATGCGGAGCGCCCGTCGCGTCGCCGCGACGCAGTTCCGCCATGCGGCGCACGTAGCTCCGCCGGAAGAGCTTGAGATACGCGCGCCGCATCCGGCCCCACGCAAGCTCTATGCTGTAGCACTTGCCGCCGCCAGGCTGGACGCTGCGAATGTTGTCGGGGAGAGGGTGCGGCATGCGGGGATAGAGGCTGAAGACTGTAGGCCGGAGGCTGGAGGAAATCCGGATGGTGAGTTGTCCAGCATCGAGTATCGAGCGTCCAGCATCAATCCGCGGGACGCTTCAGCACTGGGCAATTGTCGAACCACTCTCGGCCTTGGGCTTCCATCCACTGGGCGCTTTCGAGCGGTCCCCAGTCGCCGGCGTCGTAGGGGAGGAGCGGCGGCGCATCGGTTTCCTGCCACGTTTTGATGATCGGATCGACGATTCGCCACGCTGCTTCCACTTCGTCCGCGCGGGCGAACAGGCTCGCATCGCCTTCCAGGGCGTCCAGGAGCAGCCGCTCGTACGCTTCCGGCAGGGCGCGGTGGTATTCGCTGTGAAAGTCAAAGTCCAAATCAGTCTGCCGCAAATCCATGCCGGCGTCAGGCACTTTGGTTTGGAAGTGAAGCTGAATGCCCTCGTTGGGCTGCACCTGGACGACCAGGCGGTTGGATTGATCGAGCGAACGCGGGCTATCGCGGAAAAGCTTTTGCGGCGGCTCGCGGAACTGGATGACGATCTGCGTCGTGCGGCACGACATATTCTTGCCGCTGCGAAGGTAGAACGGCACCCCCTGCCAGCGCCAGTTGTCGATCCACAATTTCACGGCGCCGAAGGTGGCAATGCGACTATTCGGGGCGACGCCCTCAGCCTTCAAATAGCCGCGGTATTGACCCCGGAAGGTGTCGCTGGCGACGGCCTCGGGCGTGATGGAACGCACGGCGTCGAGCACCTTGACCTTTTCGTTGCGCACGGGGTCGGCGCCGTAGCGCACCGGCGCCTCCATCGCGGTGATCATCGTCAGCTGCAGGAGGTGGTTTTGGAACATGTCGCGCAGCACGCCCGCGCGGTCGTAGTAGCCACCGCGCTTGCCGACGTCCACTTCCTCGGCCACGGTGATCTGCACGTGGTCTACATAATTGCGGTTCCAGATGGGCTCAAAGATGGTGTTCGCGAAGCGGAGCACGAACAGGTTCTGAACGGTTTCTTTACCCAGATAATGGTCGATGCGATAGACCTGATGCTCGCTGAAGACGAGATGGATCACTTCGTTCAGGTGCTCAGCGCTTTTCAGATCGGAGCCGAACGGCTTTTCAATGACAATGCGGCGCGGGGCGGCCGCCTCGTGCGCCAGTCCGCTGTCGCCGAGATGGACGACAGCGGGCTCGTAGAATCTTGGGGCGGTGGCGAGATAAAAAATTCGCGTGCAGGCCTCGCCAGCTTCAATTTCAAGCAGAAAATCGCTGAGGCTGTCGAAATCAGCCGGATGCTCAATATCGCCGGCGTGGTAGAAAAGATTTTTCGCGAAATCGTTCCAAACGGGTTGGCTGAAATCTTCGCCGGCAAATTTCTTGGTGGTCTCGGCGAGCTCATTCCGCCATTCGTCGTGCGAGTAGGGCGAGCGGGAGAAGCCAACCACGCGCAGGCCGCCCTTGAGCCGCTTCTTGCAATGAAGCTTGTAGAGCGCGGGGATCAGCTTGCGGCTGGTGAGATCGCCCGAGGCGCCGAAGATGATGAAGGTGGCGGGCATGAGAGAATACGTGAAGTCCGCTTATTAATTCTTAAAACACTTATCCGCAGATGACGCAGATGTTCGCAGATATAGAGTTTCAATGAAGAGGACGCCCGGCTGAGCAGAGTTTACCCTTCTAACGCCTGTCATTCATCTGCGCAAATCTGCGCCATCTGCGGATAAAACATTTAGTCTCATTTCGGTTCGCGGCGAAGGCGGAGCCAGTCGGAGTGGAACGTGCCGGGTTTGTCCGTGCGCTGGTAGGTGTGGGCGCCGAAGTAGTCGCGCTGGGCTTGCAGTAGGTTCGCCGGAAGGCGTTCGCGGCGGTAACCGTCGTAATAGGCGAGCGCGCTGGAGAACGCGGGCGTCGGCAGGCCGAGCAAGGCGGCTTGCGAGAGGACGTGCCGCCAGGCGTCCTGCGCTTTGGCCACGGCGTCTTTGAAGTACGGCGCCAGGAGCAAGTTTTCGAGATTTGGATCGGCGTCGAACGCTTCCTTAATGCGGTCGAGGAACACGGCGCGAATGATGCAGCCGCCACGCCAGAGCAAGGCGCAATTGCCGTAGTTCAGCGGCCAGTCGAGCTCCTTTGCCGCGGCGCGCATTTGAACGAATCCCTGGGCGTAGCTGCAAATTTTCGACGCGTAGAGCGCCTGGCGGATTTGCTCAATGAACGCGTCGCGGTCGCCGGTGTACTTGGCGCTTGGGCCCTTGAGGATTTTGCTCGCGCGAACGCGGGCCTCTTTCAGGTCGGACAGGCTGCGGGCGAACACCGCTTCGGTCACCAGGGTACTCGGCACGCCGAGGTCGAGCGCGTGCTGGCTCATCCATTTACCGGTCCCCTTGGCGCCGGCAGCGTCGAGAATCTTATCGACGAGATAGCCGTCGCTGCCCTGGTCGTCCTTCACGCTGAAGATGTCGCGCGTGATTTCAATGAGGTAGCTGTCCAGCTCGCCGCGGTTCCAGCGGTCGAATACGTCGTAAAGCTGGTCGTTCGAAAGGCCGAGGGCTTCCTTCATCAGAAAGTAGGCCTCGCTGATGAGCTGCATGTCGCCGTATTCGATGCCGTTGTGTACCATCTTCACGTAGTGCCCGGCGCCGCGCGGGCCGACCCACTCGCAGCAGGGGATGTCGTCGTTCGGGCCGACCTTCGCGGCGATGGCCTGAAAGATGGGCTTCACGTGCGGCCACGCGGCTGGGCTGCCGCCGGGCATCATGCTGGGGCCCAAGAGGGCGCCTTCCTCGCCGCCGGAGACGCCCGTGCCGACGTAGAGCAGACCCTTGGATTCGACGTACTTGGTGCGGCGTTCGGTATCGAGAAAGTGGCTGTTGCCGCCGTCGATTAGGATGTCGCCCTTGGACAACAGTGGCAGGAGCGAATCGATCAGCTCGTCCACCGGCGGGCCGGCCTTGACCATCATCATGATCATCCGCGGCGTCTTCAGTGCGGAGACGAGCTCTTCAAGGGAATGGCAGCCGACGAAGTGCTTGCCCTTGGCGCGGCCTTCGATGAGATGATCGACCTTTTCGACGGTGCGATTAAAGACGGCGATGCGAAAGCCGCGGCTCTCGATGTTGAGGGCCAGATTCTCGCCCATGACGGCGAGGCCGATGAGTCCGATATCGCAGTTGGCTGGCATGGTGGCTTCCTAGTTATGTCTCATGCGCAGGCGTGAAGAGTTTTTTGCCGCGAATCACACGAATCGACGCGAATCAAAACGGGATGAACAGGAGGGAACGGAGGTAACAGAGGGGGATTGCATTTACTTTTTCCTCTGTTTCCTCTGTTACCTCTTGTCAATGAATTCTTCGCTATTGAGTTTGATTCGCGTCGATTCGCGAGTTTCGCGGCAAATTTCTTTCTGCGTCTGCGTGAGGTTGCTTTCAATTGGCGGGGTTAATCGACAGGCCAGGGCGGATGTTCCGGCAGCAGGGCGTTGAATTCGTGGAGCAACTGTTGTTGGTAGTCGCCGGCGAAGTCGTCATTCAGAAAGCGTTCGATGCCTTCTTCGAACAGGCGGCGCCAGCTTTGTTCTTCGTGGCCCGGGTTGATGGGGAAGAACAGGCAGCCGTTGGCTTCGGCGGCTTTGAAGTCGCCCGGGGCGTCGCCGATCATCAGTGCTTGATTCTTTGGATACTGCCTGGCGACGGTAAGCATTTCTTTTTTCGTGCCTAGCTCCTGGCCGCAGATGACGCGGACGAAGCGGGCGATGTCGTGCTCCTCCCATTCAGCGCACAATGCCTGGCTGGGCGTCGCCGAGACGCAGAGCATGTCGGCTTCGTCGGCGAGCCGTTCGAAGCACTCACGAACGAACGGAAACGGCGGGACCGCGCGGACCATGGCGGCGATTGATTCATTCACGGCGAGCGACCAGCGCAGCGCCAGTCGCAAGTCCACGTCGCCCGACGATTCGACGGCCCTCTGCAGGGCCGGGTTGCCGAGCTTGGACTCTTCGCGTACCCAACGCCGCAGGCCTTCGGTCTGAGCGACCTTGATGCCGCGGGCCTTCACTTCCGGGCGGCGCCGGAGCCAGTCGAGCTGCTCGACGAGCGCGGGAAATCGGTTCACGCCGCGGCTCTTCGAGTAGAGGTTGACGAACTCGGCCGCCTCGCGGGCGTATTTGCTCACGCCTTGCAAGTCGTAATGCCTGATGAACTCGGGGATGAAGCACTCCTTGTGCTTCACTTCCATCGTGTCGAAGACGCAGCCGTCCGAATCGATGCCGACGAAAAACTTGCGGTCGGGTCGGTAATCGGCGAGTGACATGGCGGGAAAGGCTTGGTCTGGGCGGGCCGCGTCAGTAGAGTTTATCGCCACAGCAGGATTGCCACAATTGACCGCGCAAGTGTAGCCACCTCACTCCGGGAGATGAACCCTCTCGCTCCAGCGAGAGATCTAGCATGGTCGCTAGCGGCTCGTTGGCAGCGGTTTTTGATAAACCGGCAGCGCCGTAAAGCGGGCTTCGAGCGCATTGAGCCCCGCTTGGAAAAGTGCGGCGTTTTGGTGGGCGGAATCCTTCTCCAATTCCGGCAAGTACGCACCGTCGCGCAGGTCGTCCAGCGGCGGCAGGACGCTTTCCACTGTGAACCGCTGGGCGAGCTCGTCCAGCGACAGCCGCCGGCTGAGCACTGCGTAGGCGAAAACAAGTCCGGCACGGTTCGCGGCGATGTTATTGAACCCCAGCGTCTGTCGTTCGCAGGCCTCAGCGATGTGCTCGAGCATCTCCGGACTGCGGGCGGTTTGGCTGCCCGTCATGGCAACTAAATTGGCAGCGAGGAAAAACTGTTGGGCCAGTTCCGCCTGGCCGTGCATGGTCGGCTGGCCGACCGCGGCGATGCGCGCGGCACGCTGCTGCTGGCCTTCGATATGCGGGAGAATGTCGCTCGTGGTCGGCAGCTTGGTGAGCAGGCCGCGCTCATCCAGAGCGATGCCAAGCGCCAAGAGCATCGCGCGCGGACCGTTTTCGAGTCGAGATTGTTTGGCGGCGATCGCGGCCTGACGGATGTAGAACTCGAGCAGTTGATCGCCGGTTAATTTTGCCTCGGCGCCGCCGCCGGCGAGTTGCCGTGATTCCACTTTTTTGCGAACATCCGCCACGCGGACAATTTCGGCCAGGATGCGCCGTGTGTCTTCCAGCAGTGGCTGGACGCCGGCTGTTTGCATGAGCCGCACATAATGTTCAGCAGCGGGATCGTTCGGAAGCGTCGGGTTAATGGCCTCGTAAATCTGCTGCATGCGGGCCCGCGTTGCCGGCGACACGTCGGCAAGGTCTCGCACGCGCCGCTGCCGAATTTCCTGAGCCAACAGCGACATGAGCAGCGTATTCGGCGGATCGAATTGATTGTGGGCGCCGGCATGGCGCTGCAGGCCTTGGCCGATGACAGGCCGCATGACGCTCGTTGGCTCGGGGCTGTGGGTAGCGCCGAGGAAATGGCCCAGCTCGTGTACCAGCAGCTCCAGCCGCTCCGGCTCCAGCACGTTCTGTGAGCGTTCTTTAATGAGGATGTGCGAGTGGAGCGGCCCGCGCGTGCCGCCCAAGTGGACGCGGCCCTTGGCGATGACGTATTGGCTGCTGAAGCCGATGGCGACGGTCGCTGGGTTGGCGAGCACGTTATGTTCAAATTCGGTGAGCGTTCGCTCGAAATCCGTTTCCCGATTGTCGGAACGCCAGTCGTCGATGGCGACCACGCGGAGGCGAATGCCGCAGTGGGCGTCGAGCACCTCGGAGGCTTTGTCGATCCGCGAGCGGATCAAAGGTTCCCAAACGCGGCGTGGGCGTTGCTCGTCGTCGTCCACGAGGATCTTTACGGAGATGACGCCGGACTCAGCGGTTTCGAGGGGCAGCTTGTCGAGCGGCTTCCACGGAACCGTAGCGCCTTCGCCCAGGCCGAGCTTCTGCAGCGCCGGCCGGCCGTTGTCGGGGCGGAGGCCCACGTAGTACGCGCAGTTTGGCTGCAATGGAATATCTTGCGCGGAGCCGCCGGTGAGATCGGGCGATCGAAGCTTGGCGCTGCTATTGGCGAAGAGTGGCCGGCTATCGCCAGGGGCGATGGCCAGGCGCTGTAGGGGCCCGTTGTCGATCGAGGCGCTCAGCTGCAGGTCTTGTGGCGTGCGGTTGGAGATGACGACGACGGCGGAGCGGCAGGCTTGCGAGGCGAGAAGAGCGGCGACCGCTGAAGCGGTCGCCGCCCTGCGTCGAAGGGTTCTCCTGGAAAAAAGCATACGTTGACGTTGGAAAGATTAGAGCAACGCCTGCATTTCCTGCATGGCGTACAAATCGCGCTCGCGGCCCGAGGCGGCGAAGACGGCCTGCAGGTTGTTCAGCATTCTGCCGAGCCATTGCTCTGGCGTGGCGCGGCTCAAGTATTGCCGGGAAGGTTCTAGCGATTGACCGGTCGCTTTTTCAATTCGCTGGAACACTTCCTGCCCGTTGAGCAGGCCGCCGCCGAAGAAGGGATCGACGAATGTGCGGGAATCGCCCTTGCGGTGCCGTTCCGATGATTCAATCTCGGCGATGAAATGCCCCGGGGCGTTCACGCCATGCACGGTGATGTCGAGCCCCGCGGCGACGCGGCGGTACACGAGCGTGAGCGTGATCGGCAGGCCGCGTCGGGATCGCAGCACCTCCGGCAAATAGCTGTTTGCCGGGTTGTAGTAGTCCTCCGTGTTTCCGCGGAAGCCGAGCACCTCGAAGAGCACGTCGTGCAGATGTGCAAGGCGGGCTTCTTCGGAGGTGGACTGAAAGCGGCGGCGGATGGCGCCGATGAGGTTTTCAATGACGGTTTCGCCGGCGGCAAGGTCGGCCTGCGGGCGTTCGTGCTGGGCGATGGCCCAAGCGGCCCGAAACAAACCCTGCGGCGTGCCGGCGATGGGAAGCGCGGCGGTGAACGCGTGGAAGGCGGCGGGCCGGCAATAAGCGGGTTGCGTGGCGTCCATCACTTTATAATCGCTGGAACTCGATTGCCGACAAGCGTGCGCAACGGGGGCCGGGAGTCTTTTGCGACTGGGGGCTTTCATCTGTATTTGACTCTAGCAGTCGTAAACGACTCCCGAGCCCTTCCTCGTCGCCCCTGGAATGTCGGCCGGTTGCAAGCGGTCGCGAAATTGATACGATAAAGTTCTCTCCTCTCGCAGGCGACTGAACTGAGTGAGGAGCCTCTTAAATTTAGCGTACAAACTACGCAACCGGCGCTAGATGGCTCGACGTGTCGAGATTGTTTGGCGAAGGGGCGTTGTGGCATTTAAGTTCGTTGACAGAGTCTCGCTAAGGCACTCGATTGTCAGGTTTTTCAGCGGGTTGTAGCGCGAACATGCTCGAACTGATCATGGCACTGATGGCGATGATCGCGGCCGCCTGGCGCGGCTGCGTAAGGCTGCTGCGGGCAGTCGTCGATCGTCTGGTGTCCGATGGTTCGCCGGCATGGACGCGCCAGGCATGGGAAGGCTGGGGCTTTCCGGGCGGCGGGCCGCCGGGCAGGCGGCTGGCCCGAACGGCTCTTGCGCGAGCCGCGTTGGCGCGGCCAGCGCCGGGAGCGCCGCATCGGAGGCTCGACGGCTGGT
The DNA here is from genome assembly GCA_025935855.1 of Pirellulales bacterium. GTDB lineage: Bacteria > Planctomycetota > Planctomycetia > Pirellulales > Lacipirellulaceae > Lacipirellula. Next base: position 11,712 of record JAICUM010000011.1, read on the forward strand.
CGGGTCGCCATTATCCCCGTCGCTGAAACGCTGCAACATTCAGAACTTGCTTTGGCGACCGGCGCGCCCCTCATGGGCTCGCGTTCAGTCGCGAACTTTTCTGCCGCAGCCGCAGCTTTCTCGCTGCGGGCATGGCCTCGTTGGGCCAGCGCTCCTTTTCGACGATCGGCGATCTGTCGCGCTTCGGCCCGATCTAACGGATATGGAGCACGCATGGCTCAGTTGTTTTTAGTTGGCATGGACGGTTGCCCGGCCGCGCGGGTGACGCTGGCGGAAGTTTCCGAAGGCTGGGTAGCGGTCATCACCGTGGTGGCGGCCCTGGCTGGATTCGGCGTCGTCAAGCTGTTGGACCATTTGCGAAAGCGGGACGCCGACAAGGAGGCAGCCCAGATTATCGAGCGGGCGGAAATCGAGGCGACCGCCCGGCGGAAGGAAGCCGCCGTGGAAGCCCGCGAAATGGCGCTCCAGGAAAAGGCCAAGCTGGAGAAGGAGAACGAAGAAGTTCGCCGCGAGCTGCACGACCGCGAGCGAAAGCTGGATAAAGCCGACGATGCGCTGCAGGCCCGAAATGAGCAGCTCGCAAAGCAAGAGAAGATGGTCGAAAGCAACCAGCGGCGGCTGGCGGAGAAGCTCGAGGATGCCAATCGCCGGCAAAAGGAGCTGGACGACCTGTTAGACCTCGAGCGGCAGACCATGCACCAGCTCAGCGGCTTGAGCCGCGAGGAAGCGGAGTCGCGGCTGTTGGGGCGTCTGGAAAAGGAGCTGACTCGCGAGCAGGGCGCGCTCGTGATGAAGTATGAGCGCGAGGCGGTCGAAAAGACGCAGGCTAAAGCCAAGGAGATGCTCATTACCGCCGTCCAGCGGTATGCAGCGGCGCACACCGCCGAGTCCACCACCAGCACGGTGGATATTCCCAATGACGAAATGAAAGGCCGGATCATCGGCCGCGAAGGGCGGAACATTCGCGCGCTGGAAAAGGCGACGGGCGTGGATGTGATCATCGATGACACGCCAGGCGTGGTGATCGTCAGCGCGTTCGATCCGGTTCGACGCGAAATCGCCCGCATTTCGCTGAACAAGCTCATCGCCGACGGCCGGATTCACCCGTCTCGGATTGAAGAGCTGGTCGCCGAGACCGAGAAGGAAGTTGAGGCTGACATCCGCAAGTTTGGCGAGGAAGCGCTGCAAGAGGCGCAGGTGTTCGGCGTTCACCAGCGGATTGTCGAGCTGTTGGGCCGGCTGCGCTATCGCACGAGCTACAGTCAGAACGTGCTGCGGCATTCGATCGAGGTGGCGTTCATCACCGGCATGCTGGCCGAGGAAATGGGGCTGGACGGTGAGCTCGCGCGGCGGGCCGGCCTCTTGCACGACATCGGAAAGGCGGCCGATCACGACATGGAAGGCGGGCATCCGAAAATCGGCGCCGATCTGCTGAAACGGTTTGGTGAAGGCGCCGAGGTGGTGCACGCGGCGCTGGGGCACCACGATGACATCCGGCCGGATATGCCCTACACGGTGCTGTGCGCGGCGGCGGATGCGTGCAGCGCATCGCGGCCGGGAGCGCGGCGCGAGACGCTGGACCGGTACATCAAGCGGATGCAGGAGCTGGAGACTATTGCCACCAGCTTCACCGGCGTGCAGCAGGCGTTTGCGATTCAAGCCGGCCGCGAGGTGCGTGTGATCGCCAGCTCGCGGGACACCACGGACGAATCCGCGGCGAAGATTTGCCGGGACATCGCGCGAGCATTCGAGGCGCAGCTGCAGTATCCTGGGGAAATCAAGGTGACGTTGATTCGGGAGACGCGGGTCACGGAGACGGCGCATTAAGTAGCGGCGGCTGCCAGCCGCCGTTAAATGGAGTAGCTATCAAAACACTCGGCGGCTGGAAGCCGCCGCTACGTTGATGCGAATACTTTTCATTGGCGACATCGTGGGCCGGCCTGGGCGAGACATCGTCAAGCGCGCCGTGCCGCTGCTGGTTGCCGTTCGGCAGTTGGATCTCGTGATCGCCAATGCCGAAAACGCCGCCGGCGGCTCCGGCCTGACGCCGGAAATCTACAAAGAACTCGTCGCCGCCGGCGTCGATGCGATTACGCTGGGCGATCACATTTACCGCCGGCGGGAAATCCTTCCGGTTTTGGAGCGCGAAGCGAACATCGTGCGGCCGGCCAACCTGCCGGAAGAGGCCATCGGCCGCACATGGGCGACGGTCAAGGCACGCAACGGCGCGCTCGCCGGCGTCGTCAGCCTGATGGGGCAGCTGTATATGAAGCCGATCGACAGCCCCTTTCCCGCGGCGGAGCGGGCGCTGTCATCAATGCCTTCGGATGTGCGAGTACGATTTGTAGATTTCCACGCCGAGGCGACGGGCGAGGCGCAGCTTTTGGGCCGGTTTCTGGACGGCCGGGCGTCGGCGGTGCTGGGCACGCACACGCATGTGCCGACGGCTGACGAGTGCATTTTTCCCGGCGGCACGGCGTTTCAGTGCGACGTCGGCATGACTGGGCCATACGATAGCGTGCTGGGGCGACGGATTGACCGGGTCCTACAAACGCGGCTGACGGCCAACCCAACGGCCTTTGACGTGGCTACCGGCGACGTGCGGCTGTGCGGCAGCATTGTGGATGTGGAGGACGAAACCGGCCGGGCACGAGCCATTGAGCGGCTATGCGTGCGGGAAGCCGAGCTGCCGGCACTGGAAGCCGCCGCCAAACGCTAGCATGAGGCGGTAAATCATTGAGATTTCAAAATGCCAATCGAAGAGCGTGCCATACCCACGTCCGCGTGGGCATGTGATTAACGGCAGACAGACCCACGTCGGCAGACCTCCGAGGGCATGGCACTCAGGTGCATTGCGATTCGCCTTGCTAGTCCACTTGTGAATTGATACTCTCCGCGCGCGTTTGCCGCGCGCAAAGGGCGTGCTGTGTCGCTGCGTGTGAAGATTGCTGGTCGCTTGTCGCCGAGGGAACGGGTTTTCTTGGCGGCGGTCGGGCTGGCGGCCTTCGCATTGCTGGTCATGGCACGAACGCTCACGCCTGATTCGCGCGGCTATGGCACGCACGAACAGTTGGGACTCGCCGCCTGCGGCTTCGCAAGATTGACGGGCGTGAAATGCCCGACCTGCGGCGCCACGACGGCTTGGGCCCACACGGTGCGCGGCGAACTGCCGGCGGCGTTAGCGGCCAACGTCGGCGGGACCGTACTTTGCGGGCTGGCCATGATCGGGACGCTGTGGGCGTTTGTTTCGGCCGCCACCGGACGGTGGCTGATCGGACGCCCAACGGCCAAGGGGCTGCTCATCCTGGGCAGCGCGTGGCTGTCGGTGACGCTGCTCGATTGGGCCCAGCGGCTCGCGAGCGGATGACTTATCGAATTGCACAAGGAAAGAAGCATGGACGGCGTCTTCCGACGTTTCTTCTCGGGATTGTTGATCGCCGGCGTAACGCTGGCGCTGTTCGGCACGACCGGTTGCCTCCCCTCGCTCATTGCCACGGGCATTTACGCCTGGCAGGGCGGAAACGTCGTGCCGGCTGAGTGTAAGGACCTCGAAAAGCAGCGCGTGGTGGTGCTGTGCCGGCCGCCCGCGTCGCATGAGTACCGCAACGCGGGCGCCTCGCAGGAGCTCGGCGCTCAGGTCAGCGCACTCTTGGAAAAGAACGTCAAGGGCATTGAAGTCGTCAGCCCAAAGGAAGTGGACAACTGGGTGGACGAGCAGGACTGGGATAATTTCAAGGACCTGGGCCACGCCGTGAAGGCAACGCGCGTCGTGTACATCGAGCTGGACGATTTCGAGCTCAACAAGGGAAAGACGCTGTACCAAGGCACGGCCGACGTCACCATCTCGGTGTACGACATGGAGAACCATGACAAGGAGATGTGGCGCCGCCAAATGGGGCAAGTGCAGTTCCCGAAGAACAGCGGCATTCCGGCTTCCGACAAGCCGGTGCAGGCGTTTGAACGGCAGTTCGTCGGCGTGCTGGCCGAGCAGATTGCCGAGCACTTCTACAAGCATGATCCGAATGCACGGTTCGCGCTGGACGCGGCGGCAAATAACTAAGGTAGCGGCGGCTTCCAGCCGCCGAGTTATTTCTCGGCTCACTATCCGCTGACTGAAAGTCGCCGCTACAGGGAAGAAGACCGGCGGCAGGAAGCCGCCGCTACAAGGGCGGGGGATCGCGGCGCGGGGGGCCTTTGGGCGGCTCGGTCTTCGGCCGCGGCGGCCGCGCCTTGCCATTGCCGTTTTGCCGCGGCTGGATGGGCGTGAAGCCTTCGTCCCAGCGCCAGCCGAGCGGCGTTTCAAGCTCCCGCTTGGCTTCCATCGCCCACGGCGTGCCGGGGTGATCCGTGACGACGCCGTTGAGATACTTCTTGGCCTTCTGGGCGATCTTCTCCAGAGCACTCGACGAGAAGTGATCGTCCGGCTTCAGGATCCAGGTGTTGTTCTTTTCTTTCTTAAAAGGCATGCCCTGCTTCACCGCGGCGAGCATGACGTTGTAGCCGTCGGTCCGCACCTTGACGGCCAGCGCCCGGCCCAGGGCCAGGTCGTACCCCGCCTTCCAGCGCGGCTCTTTGAGGCCGGGCCGATCTTCCTCGCCGGCCAGCAGCACCTGGCAAATGGCGTCAACCTTCGGCTGCAAGAGCGCCGCCGTGCGCTGGGCGAGAGACAGCGACTGGGCCAGTTCCGCCTCATCGCGCTTCGGAAATCGCAGGCGGACGTCCTGCATTGGCGAGGTCCAGCTCAGTTGCGCGGCTTGTACGAGCGCCCGCCGCGCGCGGTTGCTTTCCACGAGCTTCATGTATTCCTGGGCCGAGATGTAATCCGGCTGATACGGCCGCATCGCTTCGCCGTCAAAGAATTCCGTGAAATGAGCGGAAAGGTTGTTCGTTTCGGCGCCGGTGACGCGCCGGCCGACGACGCGATTGGGATGCACGGCGAAGTACACGCCGCCCGTTTCGTAGCACAACCGCGTGAGGCCGTAAGGACCGAAGCCGGAGTCGATCACCTCCTCCTCGTCGCCGTTGGCGAACCGCAGCTTGAGAGCTTCAGGCATCAGGGACTCGGGACCGAGCGTCACCGGCACCCACTGGGGGCGCTGATCGTAACGCGGATCGGGGTCGACGGACTTCACGTAAGCTGTCTGCCGGCCGAAGGGGGCAGGCCGGCCGACCACGTACACCGGCATCGCCAGCTTGCGGCAGAGATCGACTGTTTCGTCAATGACGTTCACGTCGTCGCCCGCTTCGTCAGTAAACACGACGATCATCACGCGCCGCTTGCCTTGGCTGGCCGAGCGATAAGGCCGGAATTTCTCGGCGACCATGCCCACCGCGTGAAAGACGTTTTCCGTCGAAAGCCGGCGGCGCAGCTCGTCACGCTGTTGGTCGTTAAGTTTTTCGATGGCCTTGTACCAATCGACTTCATCTTTTTCGATGGCTTTGACGCCGGCCTCAATGTCGCTGAACTTGTCGGTCGGCTCGGTGAGCAGATGCGGCACGTCCTCGAAGCCGACTACCGCGGTGAGCAGCGGCTTGTCCTTGTGGCGGCGGAAGGCCGGGTTGTCGGCGGCTTCAATCACGCCGAGCTCCTCGTAGATTTTGTGGAACCGCTTGAGGACGTTGGCCCGCTCGGCTTTCAGGCTGCCGGATTGATCAAAGAGCCACACCACCAGCGTGGGCCGTTGATCGAGCGACGCGAGAATCTCGTGGGTGAGCCGATCGATGGCGCCCTCGGCCCCCGTGGTCCCGACGCTGCCGGCGCCTTGCACGAGCATCGACTCGGAGAACTCGGGACCTTTGGGAATCTCGAGGCTGACATTCACCGAGGCCAGCCGGTCGCCGGCGTCGGCCAGCAGGTCGGCCTCGACGGCGACGTGTGATTCTTCGCCCAGCTCGGGAGCGCCGGAGAGCGCCTCGCCCGTGCCGCCGACGGCCATGGCGCCGATTTCTTTCTGAGCGACGTCGCTGGAGACGAATTCCTTCGGAAGCAGCGGTTCGGGCTGCGTGACGTCGAAGGGTTCCAGCGCTACATCCACCGAGTCGGACTTCGGCAACGACAGCGTGACCGCAGCCAGCACGCCAAACATCGCCAAGTGTACGACCAGACTGACCGCCCAGGCCGCCGATTCACCGTCCACGAGCGCGACGGGGCGGCCGATTTCAGCTTCCGCTTCCGTTTCCGGTTCGGCGACCGCGGCGTCGGCAAGCTGTTCGACGGTGGACATAAGGCGGCAAAACGAGAAGGCGGGCGACCTTCTTCATTCTGTGCCAATTACCCCAGCCGGGCAAGGAAACATTGCCATTCTGGAATCTACGACTGGAATGCCCTGTGCGTGTGTCAGGCGGGCAGGGGCCGAGTATCATGGCGGTTGTCGGCGATGGGGCCGATTTTCACCCGAAATTCACCACGACCTTTCGGAAGTGCTCAAACGACATGCCTTTTCAGCGACTCGATACTCCGACGTTTCGATGGCTACTCGCCTTGGCGGCAGCGGCTGTTTGGCGGCCGATGACGCCTGTTTTTGGTCAGGAGGGGCAGGCCCCGCCGCCGGTCGATCAGATCGTCCGAACCAAGGACAACGTGCAGCTCAAGCTAACGTACTATCCGAGCACGGCCGGAAAGGACGCCGTGCCGGTGGTCATGTTGCACGACTACAACGAAACCCGCGCCGTGTTCGCGCCGCTGGCGCTGGCGCTGCAGAATCCGCCGGTTCCCGAGGCGGCCTCGCAGCCGAAGATCTCGCCGCGGGCGGTGATCACCGTCGACCTGCGCGGCCACGGCGACAGCAAGGCGGCCATCGCCCCGGACGGCTCCGAGATCGAGCTGGACGCGCACCGGCTGCGGCCAGCGGATTTCGAGGCCATGGTGCTGCTCGACATGGAAGCCGTGCGAAGCTTCCTGGTCCAGCAGAACGACGTGGGCGCCCTGAACCTCAACAAGCTTACCGTCGTCGGCAGCGGCATGGGGGCGAACGTGGCGCTCCTGTGGACGGCCAAGGATTGGGCCACGCCGCCGCTGCCCACGCGCAAGCAGGGGCAGGACGTGAAGGCGATTGTGCTGTTGTCGCCGCGGTGGAACTTCAACGGGTTGAGCGTCGCCGCGGCGATGAAGTTCCCGCCGATTCAGCGGCAGGTTTCAGTCCTGCTCGCCTACGGCAGCGGCGACCGGGCCGTGGCCAAGGACGCTGAGGAGATGCAAAAGATTTGGTCGCGCTTTCATCCGGCCCCGCCGCCGGACAGGGCGCAACAGATTCAGGACTTTGTCGTGATCGCGCGGCAGACGAATCTGCAGGCCACCAAGCTGCTGAACAACGAGGATTTCGGCATCGGGCCGCGGATCGCCAGCTTTATCGAAGCCCAGGTTGGGAGCAAGCCGTTTCCCTGGGTGCAGCGGAAGACGCCGTGAGGCGACGAAAACCAGCGCTGCTCGCTCAACGCATTTCTATTTAACAGGCGGCAGGGCGCCGCTGGCGGAGCGATCGAGCGGTAAGTGCTCCTTCGTGGGGATTCGCAGCTCGGCGCCCAGCGGCAGCAGGTGCGGGTTGGCCAGCGCGCCGCGATTGAGCTCGAAGATTTCCATCGCCCGGCCGGCGTCATCGAGATAGCGTTTGGCGAGCCGTTCGAGCGAATCGCCTTCGTGGACAATGTGAATTCGTTCCGCGGGTTCAGCCAGCTCGTTGCCTGAGACTGAACCCGTGGATGGCGCTATCAACTGCTTCGTCAGCGTCGTGGCCACTGGAATGGCGCTCGTCCCGGACAATTGAGCATGAGCGGCGGTCGTTTCGAAGTTTGAATCGGGTAGGGCATTCAGCGGCCCATTGGCCGTTATGGGACTTAAGCTGGTCGCTGCCGGCGGATTCGCGGCCGGGACGACCGTGCCGCTCATCAGAGGCTCGGTCCGGCGAAGCGGCCAAGCGGCCAGCATGCCGATCACTAGAACGGCCGCGGCGGCGATCAATTTGTGTCGGCGCGCAATCACGACGCTCAACTGCTGCTAAGCTGACCCAGTGCCCGGCCGCCGCGTGAACAGGACGACCCATTATCGAAGTCGGCCGCCGTTCACGAAATAGATAAGCCGCGATCGATGTGACCGCGCGACGCGAATATCCGGTTAACCCTGTGGCGCGGGAGGCGCAAGGTTTAGCGACCGAAGCAGCGTCTTCACCGGTCGGCCAACGAATCGCATGTGCGCCAAGCCCACGGAGATCCGCCGACATGGGGCCTGCTCGCACGTAATTCCATGCCCACGAGGACGTGGGCATGGCACCCAGTTCACGATTCGGTCCGCCGGTCAAACGGCTTGCTTGGCACGCATGGCGCCGGCGTTCGGAGTGGACTGCGGGGCCGTACCTTCAAAGGTCTTGGTCAGCCACATCAGCACGGGGTTCGCGATGAAAATCGTGCTGTAGCAGCCGGCAATGAAGCCGACCAACAGCGCGAACGCGAACGCGTGGATGCCGGACCCGCCGAAAATGTACAGCACGATCGTGCTGGTCAGCGTGGTGAACGACGTCAGAATCGTCCGGGCCAGCGTGCGATTCACCGCGAGGTTGATCATGTCGCCCGTCAGCCGCGGGCTCTTGCCCTTCACTTCGCGGATGAAGTCGAAGATGACGATCGTGTCGTTCAGCGAGTAGCCGATGATCGTCAAGAACGCCGCGACGAGCACTAAATCGATCTGGAATTTCTCAATCATCAGCGCATGCGCCACCGGCGGCATATACTGAACGAAATATGCGGACAGCGCGACAAAACCGAGCGTGACCAGCACGTCATGCACCAGAGCGATCACGGCGGCGATGCCGTAGAACAGGCCGTGGAAGCGGAACCACACGTAGCCGATGATGCCGATCAAGCAGAAGATGATGGCCATCATCGCCTCGTAGGCCATGCGACCGGCGACGCGGTCGCCGATCTTGTTCGACAGCGGGAACACGGGCCGCGCGTTGGTGTTGGCCTGGAGGACGTCGAACGTCTTCTGGGCCTCGCTCTGCGGCAGCGCCAGCTTGACGTTCCATTCGGTGTAGCTGCGGATACTGCCTTCCTTGTAGGTCGGATCGGGATTGATGATCTGGAAGACGGCGTTGTCGTGGCCGGCTTGATGCAGCGCGTCCCGCAACAGCTGGGCAAGCGTGTCGTGGCTGACGCCCGATTCGATGGTGCTCGCCGCGTTGGTCGAGAACACAAGGTGGGCCTGGGTGCCGCCGGCGAACGGATCGGAGATGGCTGAGTCGATTTCCCTGGGGGTTGAAGCTGAAGTCGTTTCGCTGCCGCCTTTTTCAGCCGTGGCGGGGGCGCCTTCGGCGGGCTGCGACGCCGCGGCGGCGGGCGGGCCCGCTTGCGCGGCCGTTGGGCCGCCTTCGGCCGGCGGCGTTGCGGCGCTGCCCGTCGGAGCGGGTGCAGGGGCCGCAGCCGCAGGCTCTGTCGCCGGCGTGGCGGGTTGATCGCCGGCTGGCGGCGCTTGCAGCAGGCTCAAATAGGAGGCCGGAAACGCGGACAGTCCGTGCCTGAAAAGCGGCAGGCGCAGTGCGGCGCCTTGAGCTCCGGAGACGACCGGCTTTACGTCCGTCACGTCCATGTGGTACGTGAGCAGGTGATCGCCAAAGACGTCCCGAATCGTGTTTTCAACTTCCCCCACGTTGTCGTTGATCGTCGTGACGGTGTAGCGCGTGCCATTGTAATGGCCTTCGTCGTCGCTGACCTCGACCAGCGAGAGATTGCTGCCCAGCGGCGTCTCGCGCAGTTTGCTATCGACTTCGGCGAACGGCGTGCCGTCCTTCAGAATCATCGTGACCGAGCTGCCGCCGGTGAAGTCGATGTCCAGCATGTCGTGCCCGCGCATCACGGCCGCGACCAGGCCGATGGAAATAATAATCCCCGAAAAGATCATCCATGCCGGGCCCCACTTGATGAAGTCAATGTGGGTTTCGCCAATGAACTGCCGCATCGAGAGGTTGTTGCCAAGCCAGCCGCGGCGTTCGGCGACGTCAAAAGCGATGCGCGTGAGGAACACGGCGGTGAAGATGCTCATGGCGATGCCCAAGACGAGCGTCACGCCGAAGCCCTTCACGCTGTCTGGCGCGATTTTATAGATCACGATGCCGGTGATCAGGTTGGTGACGTTCGAGTCGATGATCGTCTGCGACGCGCGGTTGAAGCCGTTGCGGATGGCCATCCGCAACGCGGCCCCGCGTGCAAGTTCTTCACGCAAACGCTCGTAAATGAGCACGTTCGCATCCACCGACATACCGACGGTGAGCACGAGCCCCGCGAGGCCGGGAAGCGTAAAGGCCGCCTTGATGAGTACCATGCAGCCCAGAATCAGCAGCATGTTGGCGCCGAGGCCCAGCCACGCCACGAAGCCGGCCTTCTTGTAGTACCAGACCATGAACAGGGCCACGAGCGCGAGCGAAATCGCCAGCGAAAGTTTGCCGTGCTCGATCGTGAGCTTGCCGAGCGTCGGGCTGATCTGGGCGCGGCTGATGGGCACCTTGTTCAGCGCGGCGGGCAAGCTGCCCGCGTTCAGAATGCCGACCAGAAAATCGACTTCCTTTTGGTCCTTCAGGCCTTCGATAATGCCGCGGTCGGAAATCACGGCGTTCAGCGAGGGGGCCGACAGCAGCCGGCTGTCCAGCAGAATGCCCAGGCTGTACTTTTGATTGCCGGAGTTCGGCTGATGCTCGCGGGTCAGCCGCTCGAACTTGAAGGCGCCTTGCTGGTTGAAGGTGAAGGCGACCGCCGGCCGGCCGGCTTCGTCCTGCGAGGGCGACGCTGAACGCAGATAATCGCCCGTCACATCCAGGCCGTCGTTGACCATCACCAGCACTTGCGGCGTCTTGCCGACAGTTCGCACGACGAAGCCCTGCGCCTGCAGTCGTTCGGGCGTGCCCAGTTGGTCCTGGTCGTACTCGACCCAGCGGGCGATGTCGCGACCGTTGATGCGCAACGTGTTCTCATTCGGCTTCAGCAGCTTGGCTTGTTCGATGAAGCTCTTGAAGCGATCGAATTGCGTTGAAGCGACGATGCGGAATTCGAGCTTGCCAGCCGTGTAAATCTGCCGCTCGATCGCTTCGAGCTCCGA
>JAICUM010000184.1 GCA_025935855.1 Pirellulales bacterium
CGAGCGACGTGCCGTCGATGCCGACGGGCGCCTCCGTGCCGGCCAGGTCCGCGGCGGTGGCCATGAAGTCAGCCAGGTCGGTGCGATAGTCGCTTACCGTGCCGGGGGCGATGGTTCCCTGCCAGGTGGCGATGGCCGGCATGTGGATGCCGCCTTCGTACACCTCGAACTTTCCGCCGCGGTAGGGACCGTTGGCGTCGAAGAAGTCGATCGGCGAGTTGTCCTCGGTGCTCGGGCCGTTGTCGGAGGTGAACATTATCAGCGTATTGGAGAGCAGGCTGTCCGACTTATCGCCGTCGCCGTTCGGGTCGCCGAGCTTGGCGACGAGCGAGCCGATGCTGGCGTCCATGCGGGTGATCATGGCGGCGTATTCTTTTTGCTGCGGCGTCCAGGGCATGTTCGCGTATTGGCCGAGGCCGCCGGGCACGTTCGAAATGGCGTCGATGTCCCAGTGGGGAATCGTGTAGTTCACCTGCATGTAGAACGGATTCGCGTCGGCGGCGTGGTCGGCGACGAACTGCTCGGACTGCGCGGCGATCAGGTCGTGCGAGTACTGGGGCGTGCCGCCGGGGCCGGCGTTGTTGTGGACGAGCGACACGCCGTTGGGCGCCGACGGATTGCTCTGCCACATCCAGTCGTAGAAGTAGTCGTGCGCCGCGCCGTGATTCAGGTAGCCGTAGAAATCGTCGAAGCCGTGGTTAGTCGGCAGGCTGTTCGGGGCATTGATGCTCGGCGTGACATCGCTGCCGTTGAGGTTCGGGTTGCCGGTCGAGCCGAAGCCCCACTTGCCGAAGATGGCGGAAGTATAGCCGCCAGGGGCGAGCACCTGGGCGGTCATCACGTCCTGGGCGGAGAATCCGTCGCTGAGCTCGTCGTTGCCGTCCACCCCCGCGTGGCCGTTGTGGAAGCCGGTGTAAAGGACCGCCCGGCTCGGTGCGCACACCGGCGCCGAGTATGCGTTGTCCAGGCGCATGCCCGAGGCGGCTAGCGCGTCGAGGTTGGGCGTGGCGATTTGCGTCTGGCCGTTGAAGCCGACGCTGCCCCAGCCGAGATCGTCGGCAAAGATGTGGACGATGTTCGGCCGGGGCGCATCGGCGTACACCGGTCCGGCGACCAGCGTTGGCAGGGCCAACGCGGCCAGAAGAATCGGAACTTGGAGCCTCATTCTCTCTTGCCGATTGCTAGCGCGCCGCCGGCTTGGAAGCCGCACGACGCTTGAAGGTGAAGGCTGCCCCGAGCAGTCCCGCGGCCAAGGCGGCGGCGGCCGGTTCCGGCACGGTGGTGACGGTCGAGTTGGCCAGCGCTGCGCTAGCCGCGTTCACGTTGCCGCCCAGAAACAGACCGATGCGATTGAAGGTGAACGTGCCATTGGCCGGAAAGTTCGCGGAAGACAGGCCGTTGGCGGTAAACGAAGAGGAGTATGGATTGCCGCTCACCGAGTCAGTGCCGCTGATAAGGCCCGATAGATCGAGCTTACCGGCGTTGCGGGTGAGCGTGATCGCGAAGGTCACTGGACCGGGATCGGCGCCTTGGATGGAATCACCGCCGGCGTCTTGGAGGCCGGTGAAGCCGGTGTCGGTCGGACTGGTGAAGGGATTGGTTTGCGTCAAGCTTTGCTGCTCGCGGATGAGTCCGCCGCTCGCGGCGTTGGTGTATTCAATGGTGAATCCCACATTGGGAATGTCGCTGTCGGCTATGGCGCCGGCCGGCCCGCTGAACAGACCCAACCGAAGTTGAGTATTGAGCGCGTTGACGCCCGTGCCGGTGCGTGTATTCATCGTCAGTTGGGTCGAGACGGTCACCGAATCGCCATCGTTGGCCAATGACACCGCGGTGAACGGCGCCATGAGCGTCACGTTGTCACCAGGCGTGAAGGTGGGATTGCTGGCCGTGCCGCCGACGGTGGCGGTTCCGTTGTGTACGGCCCAGCCGGTGACTGGAATGGTGGCGGCGTGGGCGGCCGACGCCAGCACGAAAAGAGCCGGCGCCACGAGCGCCAAGCGGAGATCAAAAGTCGCTTTCATCACAAGTCGCCTCCTGCCCCGCGGGGCAAAAAAACACCAGTTGCGAAATCAGAGGATGGTTGGTCGTTACGTTGCCTTCGACGGCGAAGCGGCGGGCTCTTTCGGAGTGTGCTCGGGCTTCGTCGGATCGTAGTTCGGGTTGGGCGTGGGCATTTGGGCGCCGATGGTCTTCTGCCAGGCGTGCAGCTCGTCGCGCAGGGCTTTCACGCGCTCCGGCTGCTCGGATGCCAGGTTCTTTTTCTCGCTGATGTCCTCACGTTCGTTGTACAGCTCGGTGGGGGCGCCGTCGAAGAATTCGATCAGCTTGTAATCGCCGCGGCGGACGGCGGCGTAGGGGGTCGTGCCTTCCTTCTGATAGTGCTGGTAATGGGGGTAGTGCCAGAACAGCGGGCGGTCGGCGAGCTGGCCTCCCTCACGCAGCAGCGGCACGAGGCTCACCCCGTCGCACACGTTGTTCGGCGCCGGGGAGCGGCCGAGGATTTCGAGAATCGTCGGCAACAAGTCCATTGTAATTACCGGTTCGTCGCAGGTAGCGCCGGCTTTGGTGACGCCGGGCCAATAAACGATGAGCGGGACGCGCACCCCGCCCTCATAACAGGAACCTTTGCCGGCCCGCAGCGGGGCGTTCGAGGTGGTCGGAATGCGGCCGCCGTTGTCGGAGGTGAAGATGAACAGCGTGTTGTCGGCGAGTTTCAGCTCGTCGAGCGTCTTGCGGAGCTTGCCGACGGTCTGGTCCATGCTGTCGATCATCGCGGCGTAGGCGGCGTTGGTGTGCCGCATGCCGTCATGGACCTTGGCCTGGTACTTGGCGGTGAGCTTCTTCTTCGCGTTCACGGGAAGATGCACGGCGAAGTGCGGCAGGTACAGGAAGAACGGCTTGTCGGCGTTGGCGCGGATGAACTTGTCGGCCTCGACGCCGAGGCGGTCGGTGATGTACTCGCCCTTGGGGCCTTGCTTGATCGTGTCGATGGCATACGGCGCGAAGTACCCCGGGAAGGGCCGCGGAGCATCGGTGCCGGCGATGTTAATGTCGAAGCCGTGATGCTCCGGGTAGAACGGCGGGCCGCCGAGGTGCCATTTGCCGATCGACGCGGTGGCGTAGCCGGCGGCGTGCAGCACGTCGGCGATGGTTTTCTCTTCGAGCGGAAGCTGCTTGGTGAAATCCGGCACGATCAGCTTGGGGTTCTCGGGCGGAAGACCGGGAATCCAATCGGTGATGTGCAGCCGCGCGGGGTACTTGCCGGTGAGCAGCGCGGCCCGCGTCGGAGAGCAGACGGTGCAGGCGGAGTAGTTCTGCGTGAAGCGCACGCCGTCGGCGGCCAGCCGGTCGATGTTCGGCGATCCGTAAAGATCGCTGCCGTACGAATGGAGGTCGGTCCAGCCGAAGTCGTCGGCCAGGACGAGGACGACGTTCATCGGCTTGGCGGGCGCCTTGTCAGCGGCGTGAGCGCGGGCGCCGATGGCAATCGCCGCAAGCGCGAGCATTGAGGACAGCAGAAAGTTGGATAGGCGAGCGTTCAAGGCGAACTCTTCTTAACGGGAGATGCGACGGGAGCGGCGGCGACAGGCTGCCGGGTGGGGAACATCGTGCGGACGCCGGCCGTAGCGCCGCCGGCTTGGTAATACGGGGCGAGGATCGCTTTGCGCGGCGTCTTGAGCCGCCACGTCGGCAGAACGGATTGACTCGCGGCGCCGTCGGCGGATTTGCGCGTGTCGAGCTCTTCGCTGGCGTCGCTGGTTTGGGCGGCCTTCTTCTTGACGGCGCGAAAGGCCTCGAGCCACCGGCTGCCGTCGGGCGATTCCTTCTCGACCGCGAGCACGTTTTGCGGCTGATCGGTCTGCGCGACGAGGCTTTGCGCCAGCGCCAGCGGCCCCCAACTAAACGCCGCCCAGCGCAACCCGTCGGAGGCGGTTTGGAAACGCGCCCGCAGCGGGAACTCGAACTTCACGCTGATCGCGTCGGCGGGTTTCCACTCCCGGCGGACGCGATAGAAGCCCTTCGCCGTTTGTTCGGATGCCTGCTGAACGCCGTCCACGTCGACGGCCAAGGACTTGGCGCCGGCCGGCAGCCGGAAATCGATCGCGAACGTCGCGGGCTTCGCCAGCTTCAGGCGGATCATGGCTTCCGCCGCGAGCGGGTAGTTGCCTTCAATAACGACGCGGCCAGTGGCGCCGGCGTCATGGTCAAACGTGACCGCGCTCGGCACATAACTGTTGATCACCAGACCATCGCTCGTCGTGCCGACGAGATCGCGGGCGTAAAGCTCCAGCGCACGTGGGCCGCTGGAAGCGCAGCAGGTGATTTCGTCCTCGTAGCCGCGGGCCGGCATGTTCAGCATCGAGTGGTACGCCCAATCGTTGCCGTTGGGCGATTGGGCGCCGAGGAGCTGGTTGAAGACGGCCGTCTCGGCGGCGTCGGCGTAACGGGCTTCGCCAGTCAGCTCGAACAAGGCCAGGCTCAACTGGATCCAGGTGGTCGTGCTGCAGGTTTCAATGCAATTGGTCGGGTGGAAGTATTCGACTGCGGCGAAGCATTCCTGGTTTGTGGTCGCCTTCGCCTGATAGCTCCAGGGGCCGCCGGCGATGTTGATGTGCTCGCCGCTGATGCGTTCCCAAGCGGTGACCGCGGTCTGCAAGTAAACCTTATCGCCGGTCACGCGGTACAGCTCGACATAACCGAGCAGCACCGACATGAGCTGGTAGGCCTTGCCATCGCCGCAGACGGTGACGTCCTCGCCGTCGCGCATCGCGGCGGCGATTCGCAGCCCCGGATTCTTCTCGATGCACGCGGTGATATGCCTGGCGAAGTCGAGATAGCGCGGGTCGCCCGTGTGCTCGTAAAGCCGCACGATGGACTGCAGCAGCACGGCCGCGGAAAGCCCCTTGCGCGTGCCGAAGCGAGTGATGTCGCCGTCCGGCGGGCCGAAGCACTTCAGCAGCAGGTCGCCGGCCTTTTTGCAGGCCTCAAGCGCAGCCGGATCATGGTGCAGGTCATAGTACGCCAGGAGGCCGTAGATGACGTAACGCTGCGTCCACACGTCCCAAGTCGTCGGGTCGCCGGTCGAGAGCTTTTCGTAGAATCGTTCCTGGGGAGCGTACGTGCCGAGGTAGCCGTTCGGTTCTTGCGTGGCGATGAGGCGGGCGGCCACCTCGCGAATCTTTTCATCGAGCTTCTTATCGCCCGTGGCGGCTTCGGCCATGCTCGCCGCGTGAAGCCATTTGCCGACGTGCTCTCCCTGCCACGGATGCTTGCCGGGGCGACGTTCAAAACCCTCCAGCAGGAAGGGATCGTTCGCCACGCGCCACAAGCGCACGTGGCGCCACAAATCGAGCCGCTGCCCCAAGAGGCCGGCGACGCGTTCGGGCGCCGGAAACGCAACCGCGTTTGCGACCTTAGGCTCGACCGGCGCCCCATCCGCACGGCGCGCTTCCACAGCGCTAACAAGCGCGGCGGCGACGGCGAATGCGAGGGCGAACGATCTCATGAGGCGCGTCAGTAAGTTATTCGGCTGCCGCCGCCACGGCGGCGCGTCGGACTTTGCCGGGGGCGCCGTGCATCGGCCAGGCCGGCGACTCGGTGCGGGCGGTTTCAAAAAACGCGGCGAACTGCTCGACCACGTCCGGATGCTCGGCGGCGACGTTGTGGCGTTCGCCAATGTCGGTCGCCAGGTCGTAGAGCTCAATCTTCTTTGACTTCGGATCGCGGATCGCCTTCCAATGACCCCAGCGCGAGGCCTGGGCCTGCACGCCGTCCTTGTCCCACTCCCAATACAGGAACCGCTTGGCGAGCTCGGGCTGGCTCTTGCCGGCGAGCGTGGGAGAAATGTCGGCGCCGTCCAGATGCGGCGGAGCGCTGGCGCCGCTCAGCTTGGCCAGCGTCGGCAGCACGTCGGCGAACGTGACCGGCGAACCGGTCGTCTTCCCCGCCGGCACGTGCCCCGGCCAGCGGGCGATGAACGGCTCGCGAATGCCGCCCTCGGTGACGTTCCCCTTGTAGCCGCGCAGCGGGCCGTTCGAGTCGTTGAAATCCGGGTCGTTGCCGCCCTCGTGGTGGGGGCCGTTGTCCGAGGCGAAGATGACGAGCGTGTTGTCGTCGATGCCTAGCTCCTTTAGCAGCGCGAACATGCGGCCGATGTCGCGGTCCATGCGCGAGATCATTGCCGCGTGGCCCTTTTGCGGCGCCGGCCAATCGAGGTTGGCGTACTGGCCGAGGTCGGGCACTTCCATCCCTTGCTGGCCAGCTTCGTCGTTCGCGTGCGGAATGGTGAACGCCCAGTACAGGTAGAACGGCCCGTCCTTATACTGGCGGACGAACTTCAGTCCCTCCTCGGCGAACAGATCAGCGCTATACTGGACCTTCTTCTCCGAGACGTTGTGCTTGAACTTCGGGTTGTCGGACACGACGTTCGGCAGCTTGACCTTCTTCTCGTTCCGCCACAGGTAGTCGGGGTAGTAGTTGTGGGCGTGGCCCTGCTTCAGGTAGCCGAAGAAGTAGTCGAACCCCTGGCGGTTCGGCAGGGCCTGGGCGTTCTTCGTCGGCTCGCCGAGGCCCCACTTGCCGATAAGGGCGGTCGAGTAGCCGGCCTGCTTGAGGACCTCCGCGACGGTGACGTCTTCGTCCCGCAGCGCCGCGGCCGGCGTCGTGGCGTCGATATTGCCGCGAACGCGCGCGTGGCCCTGATCCAGCCCCGTCATCAGCACGCACCGCGAAGGGGCGCAGACCGGAGCGCCGGCATAGGCGTCGGTAAAGCGCAAGCCCTCGGCCGCCATGCGGTCGATGTTCGGCGTCTTGATCTGCTTCTGGCCGTAGCAGCCGACGTCGCCGTAACCGAGATCATCGGCGAGAATGAAGATGACGTTCGGCGGCTGGGCGGCGGCGCCTTTTGCCGGGCCGTTGTCAGTCCGCGTCGCCGCCGCCGCGACGGAGCTGAAGACCGACGCGAGGCAGAACCCATGGAGGACAGCGGCGCGGAGAACTGGGTGCAGGATCAATGAAGCTACGCTCGAAGACACAATTGACGTTAAAAAGGGTCGGGGTAGGTTTCGCCAAGGTCGCGCGACCCGGCGGCGTTCCACACGAATGGATCAACGCCGTCGGCCACGAAATGCGTGCTGCCGTCAGTCATGGCGACATTCACGCCGCCGGTGTGGAAGCTGGAGGCCGAGGTCGCTGTCCCCGACTCGTTAACGGGAATTGCCGTCAAGTTTCCGCTTCCTCTGACGCAACTGAGCGAGTTAGGAGGCATCACGTGGTTGTAGCGCGAAGTACCGTAGTCGCCATGCACCCAATTGCGTCCACCGCAGCAATACTGTCCGCCGGCGCCGGTAAGCACCGCTGGATTGGTAATCCCCGAACAGGCGGTGTAAGTTTGCAGCGCCGTTTCGCCCGGATTTGAACCACCCATCCGAAGCCAATCGCTTTGCTTTTCGACGACATTGAGATCGCCATCGCCGCGAACTCGCTCTGCATACAGAGCGGTGTGACTTGTGCCGTCGGTTACTTCTTTGAGTTTGACGGCCCGATTCGTGATGAAGATTCCATTGTTATTCTCGACCCACACGTTAGATCCTGCTGGGGTTTCGACGGTCTCTCCCGCCAAGCCGCCGCCGTTGCCGAAATACGTGGCGCGACCCGCATCCTGCCAAATCCCGGCACTACAGGTGTCGTTGTTTACGCGGTCTTCCGGATCGGTTGGGCACCCGAAAAACTCGAATTTCATGAGCTTCACGGGACTGTTGTTCGTCGGAATCGAAAAATTGATTTGCTGATAGGCATTTCCCCCTTCCATATAGGGGAGAATCAGCGCCAAGTGACCCCACTGCGAGACGGCGGACCCATCAGCGTTGAAACCCTTTTTGCGCCCGATCGGCATCTCCTTGCGAGCTGACTCATAGTTCAACGCGCCCAGTCCAAGCTGCTTCAGATTGTTAGAGCACTGCGAGCGGCGAGCGGCTTCCCGCGCCGCCTGGATGGCTGGTAGCAGCAGCGCGACCAGCACGCCGATGATGGCGATGACGACCAGGAGTTCAACTAACGTAAAGCCGCGTACCGTAGCCGCGTCTCTCCGAGACGCGATTGCGAGTTTTGGAGAAACTCGCCTACAGAAGCGGCCAATTTGCGAACGGTGCATGTCCTTTATCCTCATGCGAAAGTGCCTCTGTTCCATCTGCTGCCGAATAGTACGCAGGAGCGGCTACGATTTCCGGCGGCGTGGCGCTAAGCCGCAAGCGGCCAGGACCATCAGCACTCCGGCGGCCGGTTCGGGGACGGCCGAGGCCGCGGCCGCGGCGCTGGTCCCGCCGAAATGGGACTGCCAGACCGCCAGGTCGTCGCCGTTGATGACCAGGTCGCCGTTGGCGTCGCCCTGGGCCTGGCCGCCGGCGGCGCCTTCATTCCGTTGCCACACCAGGAAGTCGGCGCCGTCCACGTGGCCGTCGCCGTTGAAGTCGGCGTTGGTGACGGGCGCCACCGACGAAGCGAGCACCACGACGTTGCCGTTGCCGCCGTGGTAGTTGATGAAGAACGGCACGCCGGCCAAATCCACTTCGGCGCCCTGCGTGTAGTTGCCGAACTCGCCGCTGATCGGGTTCACGCCGGTGTTATTGATCAGCGTGAACGTCTC
>JAICUM010000508.1 GCA_025935855.1 Pirellulales bacterium
CAAGCCTCTCGATTCGGCATGCGCACGGCCGCCGCCTTCAGCGCCTGCCACGCCGCCTCGGCATCGTCAGCGCGCTTCGGCGAAATCGCCTCATCAACCAATACATTGAGGTCCTTTTGGCTTACCGTCGCCCCCAGCGCCGCCAGCGCCGCCTTCCGCACCGAGGCATCCGCATCCGAAAGCGCCTTGGTCAGCGCGGCGGTCGCTTCAATCCGCCGCTCCGCCGCCACTTCCGCCAGCGCCCGCAGCTCCGCCCCGCTGGCATTGGCCAGGCGCTCGGCAAGCGTGGCGTTCACCTTCTCGCCCTGCAAGTTCGACAGCGCCGCCCGCGCCGCCTTCGCGATCTCCTGATCCGCTTCAGCCGCCATCAGCACCAACGGCGCCACCTGTCCCGAGTCGCCCCGCCGGCCTAACACGGCAATCGCCGCGAGACGAGCCGGCCGATCGCCCTTCCGCGCCGCGACGACGATCGCCGCCGGAATCGGTTCGCCCTGCCGGTCGCCCAGCGCCGTGATCAACAATGCCGCCCGCTCCGCCGGCAATCTGCCAACCTGCCCGGCGAGCAACTCGGCCACGTTATTTCCCTTCAACTCGCGCGTCGTCTGCAGGCCCAAGGAAAACTTAGGCTTGTCTGGCGAGTTCAATTGCTCGACCAACAGCGGAATGCCCGCCGCGCCGCGCGACACGATCGACCCCCGCGTCGCCTCGATCTTTCGCTGCTGCGGCACGTTCGCCTCGCGAACCTGATCGTAAATGGCCGCCGCTTCCTTTGTCTTGCCGTCGTTCAGCAGGCGCTCTGCACAGTAAACGCACCCCTCCGCGACCGCGGAACGCACCTTCTCCGGCGCCGACTTTAACTGCGCCCGCAAGGTTTTCGTCGCCTCGTCGTTGCCGATGTGCCCCAGCGCCACCGCCGCCGCCGACGCCACTTCCGCGTCCTTATGCTTCAGCCGCTTGGTCAGCACACCGACTGCGTCGGCATCCCGCCGCACCCCGATCGAGTTGATCGTGCCGACGAGCAACTGGCCATCCAGCGTCTCGCACGCTTGGCGCAGCGCCTCATCCGCCGATGCATCAGGAATCGCCTCCAGCGCGATCCGCGCCCACGACGACAGCTCCTTATCGCCCAGCAGCTTCGCCACTTCCGGCACGCACTTTTTCGTGCCGTGAATTGCGAGCTGTTTGCAAGCCACCGCCTTCTTCGCCGGCTCGCCGCTCTTGAGCGTTTCGAGCAGCTTGTCTTCGCCCGTCGTGTAATCCGGCGCGTCCGGGTACAGAGCCGAGCTATCAAACCCGCCCGCCCGGCCAACGCCCGCCTGCCAGGCCAAACTCGCCAACACTACAACGCCGCCAAAAAGGATTCGCGTTTTTGTCATGATAGAAATCCCGCCATCACCGCAGGTGATTGAATTCGAATAACCAGACACGCCACGCAACGAATAGGGGTGCCATGCCCACGGCCCTGCGTGGGCATGTGGACTCTCAAACAAAAACCTAAATCCGCCAAGGCTCGCGCAGCGCCTCGCCGCGCAGCCGATTTGCCTCCTCATCCCCGACAAACTCATTCTTCACCGGGTCATATTTCATCTTGCGATTGAGCGCCAACGCAATGTTCGCCGCGTGGCAAGCAATGTGCGCCTTGCACGCTGCGTCGGCGTTCCCCTTCGGCAAGCTCCGCGTCTTCACGCAATCCAGGAAGTCACGCACGTGGAACGTCGCCGGGTAGCCGCCGATTTCCGCCACGTCGCGCCCGGCCCGCAACTCCGGCGAGCTGAGCACCATCTGCCCGCTGTCTCCGGCTTCGACCCAACCGGTCTCGCCCTCGAACCGCACCGGGCACGAACCCAGCGGCAGCCACCCCGTCTCGCGGAAGATCAGCTCCACGCCGTTCGGGTACGTCGCCACAAGCTGCCCATCCTTCGGCGGGTTGTATTCGACCGGGATCATCGAATCGCCAATCGCCCACTGGCACAGATCGACGCAGTGCGAACCCCACTCCAGCACGCCGCCGCCCACCAGCCCGCCGCCCTTCTCGAAGTTGAACCCATCGAGCAGCTTCGCATTGAACGGCCGCCACGCCGCCGGCCCGAGGTACATGTTCCAATCGACGATGTTCGGATCCGGCGCCGGCTCGGCGGGCAGCCAGCCGCTCATCATCGCCTGCATTCCCATGGGATGAGCATACATGCGCTTCAGCTTCCCGAGCTTCCCCGTCCGCGCCAGCTCGCACGCAAATGCAAAGTGCGGCAAATTTCGCCGCTGCGTCCCCACCTGGAACACCCGCGCGGTCCGCTTCATCGTGTCGGCAAGCGCCAGACTCTGCGCGATGTTCTTCGTGCAAGGCTTCTCGCAGTACATATCCTTGCCGGCCCGCGCCGTGTTCATCGCCATCGTCGCGTGCCAGTTCGGCCCGGTGGCGATCAGCACCGCGTCGATGTCCGGCCGGTCCAAGAGCTCGCGGAAGTCGCGATACATCGCGCAGTTCGAGTTGCCGTGATGCTCGTCCGCCTTTTTCTTGACGGCCGTCCGCCGCGCTTCCTTCACGTCGCATACGGCGACAAACTGCACGTCCTTCTGCTCCAAAAAGCAGCCCAGGTCGTACGTCCCGCGATTGCCGATGCCGATGCCGCCGACGACCACACGCTCACTCGGCGGCGCCGCCCCATCCAGCCCGAGGGCCGTGCTCGGGATGATCGTGGGCGCCGCCAGCACCGCGGCCCCAGTCGAAAGAGTGGTCTTCAAGAATTCCCGCCGTTCGATGCGGGACGCAGACTTGGCCATAACAGCATCTCCTGCGACAGAGTTTCACGAGCCGACCGGCCCGCTAGGCCGCTGGTCGCTCGGCAGTTCACCGCCTACCAGCATATCGCCCCGGGCGGCTTCATTCCACCGTCAACGCAAAGGGTCGGTAGTCTTTTGCGACTGGCGACGCGATTCTTGAAGGAGGCTCTCCAGTCGCAAAAGACTCCCGACGCCTTCGGCGCTCAGACAACAATCGCCGAGCCGTTCGCGTCCGGACGTCAGCTCAGCCGCCAAGCTTCGTCAGCACAAACGCCGCCAGGAATCCGACCACCGTTACCAACCCCGCCAGATCATGCGTCTCTTCGAACGCCTCGGGGATCATCGTATCGACGAGCATCGATAGGATGGCTCCGGCAGCGGTCGCGGTCGTCGCGGCAATCACATCCGCGGAAAAATGCTGAAACAGGGCGTAGCCCACAAGCGAGGCAACGCCCGATATCACCGCGATGCCGCCCCACACCCCAAAGACGTAGCCCGCCGACCGGCCAGCGTGCTTCATTCCCGCCGAGCTGGAAAGCCCTTCAGGAATGTTCGACAAGAAAATCGCCGCCACCGCCACGAAGCTCACCGCCCCGCCGGCAAGCATGCTCAGCCCGATGACAATCGATTCAGGAATGCCATCCAGCAACGCGCCGACGGCGATCGCCAGGCCGCTCCCTTCGGAATCTTGTTCCGAAGGCTGCTGCTCCCCTGATCGCTTGCGGTGCTTGGCGCCCTGCCGCGATAAGTACCAATTCGCCGCCGAATAAACCACCGCTCCGCCCAAAAAGCCCGTCGCCGTCGAGTCGAACCCACCGCGCTGGTACGCTTCATCCATCAAGTCGAACGCCAGCGCCGAAATTA
>JAICUM010000059.1 GCA_025935855.1 Pirellulales bacterium
ACCGCTACGCAGTTTAAGTTATAGCTCCGCGGAGGGCCAGAGGTGGTACAGCATGAGGTACACCAACACGCCGGTGATTGAGACGTACAGCCAGATCGGGTACGCCCAGCGGACGATGCGAATGTGCGTGCGGCGGGCTTGCAGGCGCTTGTCGGCCGGCAGCCCGGCAGCCCAGCCCCATCCGAGGGCTCGCATTCCGAAAATCGCGGCGAAAATCGCCAAAAACGGCACGGCGAACGCCAGCAGTACGTGCGTCAGCAGAATAACGTAGTACACGTAACGCACCGGGCCGGGGTGCGTGAAGCGGACGCTGCCGGCGATCGAATGGTACACAAGATAGCTCGCGAGAAACGCCGCCGAGACAAATAGCGCGGCGAGCATCGTCCGGCCGTGGGCCTCTTCCTGGCGATGGCGGATGCGCCACAGCCCTACCAGGAGAAGCAGCGTGGCGAGCGTGTTGAGCGCGGCGTTCAGGTGAACGAGCGGGTGGGCGCCCTGCCCCGCGGAACTTGTCGCCGCCGACGCCGCTTCGGCGAGCAGCGCCGCAATCATGCAGCCTCCTTGGGTTTCACGGCGGCCCGCTCGTTTGCTTGCGAGGCCGCCGCGCCGGGGGCCGGGCTCGCCGGCGAATCGGTTTGCTGCGTGAGTTTGGCTTCGGACTTTGCCGGCTCGGCGAGGCACTTCTGGATGATCTTCATGCCACGCTTCGAGTCGCTGGTGCTCACGGCATTGAACATGTCGGCGATCTTGCCATTGCGGTCGATAATCACCGCGTAGTCCTTGTGACCCTGGTACATGACGCCCACGTGCAGCACGTCGTCGGCCAGCCGCTTGATGTAGTCGAAGTCGTCGGCCCGGCAGAAGAGCCAGCGGTCGGGGTCGGCGTGATGTCGATCCGCGTATTCCCGCAGCTTGGGGAGCGTGTCGGTCATCGGATCGACCGTGATGCTGACGAAGGTGACGTCCTTGGCCTCGGGCCGGCGGGAGAGCTCGCTGATGCCGGCGTTCAGTCGCGAGCAGGTGCCCGTGCAGCTCGAGAAGAAGAACGAGACGACCCAAACTTTGCCCTGCATGTCGGCCGAGCGGAAGGTCTTGCCGCTGCGCTCCGTAAGCTCGAAGTCGGTGAGCGGCGGCAGATCGAGCCCGCCTTCTTCATAGGAAGCCGCGCCGGCGGCGTGGTAGCGCTCGACTTGATACCACTTGAAGCCGCCATACAGCGCGGCAAGCAGGACAGCAAAAGTAAGCCAGTAAGGGAGCGTGGAATTGTTCATGGGAGGCAGGGCCAGTGTTCAGGGGACAGGGGCCAGTAGGGAGGAAGGACAGTGGTTCGTTACTGTCTCCTGGCCACTGTCCCCTGGCGACTTCATTTCAAATCCCCCGCCGTACGGCTGGCGGAAATCTTCCAGGCGGCCAGCAGCATGACGGCGGCGAAGGCGAGGGTTACTATCCAGCATACGGAAAGCGGCGGGAGGGCGTCGATGGGGGGAGCGCCGGCGGCGGCGTCCGAAGCGGGTCCGGTTGTCGGCGTCGCCTGGGCGAATTTCAGGTAATAGCGCAAGCCGGCGACGCCGTAAGTCAGCGGATTTAAACGGACGATCCAAGCCAGCCAGCCATTGCCCGTGCCGGGAAAAAAGGCGCCGGAGAGCAGCCACATGGGGAGCAGAAAGACGCTCATCACGGCGTGAAAGCCGTGAGTCGAGTCCATTCGCCAGGCGATGGTGAAGCCCAGGGCGGTGAGCGCGATCGAGATGACGGCCATGAGCACGATGGCCTGGACAATTTCTGGAAGCGAAGACGCGTAGCGCAGGGTGAACGCCCCGAGGGCCAGGAAGATCAGCCCCTGAATCATGGCGATGGCGGCGCCGCCGAGGACTTTGCCTAGGACCATCGCCCAGCGCGGGGCCGGCGAGACGAGCACCGACTGCAGAAAGCCCTCGTTGCGGTCTTCGATAATCGAGATTGTGGCGAAGATGGCGGTGAACAGCAGGATCATCACCAGCGTGCCGGGAAAGAAGAAGGCGTAGTCCAGGTTGTTGCCGCGCAAGCCCTCGCTAAAGAGCAGCCAGAAAATGATCGGCTGCCCGAGGGCGCCGAAGACGCGGTTGCCCTGGCGAAAGAAGCGCACAAGCTCACGCTGGGCGAGCGTGAAGACGGCCGGCCAGGCGGGCGGCGATGATGTGGCGAGGGTGCTCATGGGGTTTTCGGAATAGCACGCGGATGACCGCGGATTTAGCGGATTCGTACGTGAATCTGTTTAGCCGCGACCCGCTAGGGGAGCGCTCCGGCGACGCGCTTCCCTAGCGGGTCGCGGCTAAACAGCGAATCACCTGTGCTTAATCCGCGAGAATCCGTTTAATCCGCGTTCATCCGCGGGCCAATCCTCGTCTTTTCTTTTTTGGTTGGTCCTCGTCGCCCGAAGCGTCGCCGAAGAAGCGGTGGCCCGTGCGGGCGATGAAGACGTCTTCGAGCGTTGGCTTGCCGAGCGTGATCGTTTGGATTTCCGCCGGGAACGCTTCGACCAGCCGCGGAATCCACTGGTGGCCTTCATGCTGCTCCAGCCGCACGGCGCCGTCGATCACGGCCGGCTGTACGGTGAACCGCTCGGCGATTGATTTCGACAGCTCGTCCGGATGATCGGTTTTGATCGTGATCGCATCGCCGCCGACGGCGGCGCGCAGCGCGTCGGGCTGGCCGAGCGCGGCCAGGCGGCCGTGGTGCATGATGGCGATGCGGTCGGCGCGGTCGGCTTCGTCGAGCAAATGCGTCGTGAGGACGATCGTCACGCCGTCGCGCTCGCGCACCTGCCGCAGGTATTTCCACAGATCGATACGGGCGCCGGGATCGAGGCCGGTGCTCGGCTCGTCGAGCAGCAGCAGCCGCGGACGGTGGAGCATGCTCTTGGCGAGCTCGACGCGGCGCCGCATGCCGCCCGAGAGCGTTTCGACGCGGTCGCGCTCACGGTCGGTCAGCCCGACGGCGGCGAGCAACTCAGTCTTGCGCGCGGACAGCTCGCTGGACGAGAGGCCATACAGCCGGCCCTGATGCGTGAGGTTCTCGCCGACGGTGAGCTTTTTATCGAGACTCGGCGCCTGAAACACCACCCCGAGCTGGCGGCGGACGGCGGTCATGTCGCGGCGCAGGTCGTGGCCGAGGATCGCGACGTCGCCTTCCTGGAGAGGGATAAGCGTCGACAGGACGCGAAACAGCGTCGTCTTGCCGCTGCCGTTGGGGCCGAGAAAGGCGAACAGCTCCCCTTCGGCGATTTCCAGCGTGAGGTCGTCGACCGCGGTGCGGTCGCCATAGCGGTGCGTGACGTACTGAGCGTGGATGGCGGCGGGCATCGGCGGTGGCGGTGAACGTCCCCCCGGCAAACTTCCGATTCCCTCCCCTTTGATGGGAAGGGTCAGGGAGGGGTGATTGCGATGTGTACCCGCCTCTTACCCCCTCCCCAGCCCTCCCCACAAAGGGAGAGGGAGCAGGAGAGTGGAAATCATTCGCCGTTGTTTGGCGAGAGCGGCGGTTCGGAGGGACCGTGGAGCTGCGGCTGCCCCATTTGGTGTCGCGGCGGGCGAAGGCCGGTTCCCGGCATCGGCTCACCCGGCGGCACTTCGGCGGCGTAAATCATGCGTTCGTGCGAGGCGTGGTACATGCGGCGGCCGATGTCCGGCACCAGCGCGAGCATCAGCAGAATCGACATCATGCTCGCCGGCACGGTGACAATCCATTTCCAGTTGGCTTCCCATTTCAGGTGCATGAAGAACAGGATCACCAGCATGGCCTTCGTGCAGGAGACGGCCATCATCCAGGTGCGCTTGACGGCAATGTTGTCGCCGACCAGCGTATTCCAGATCGGCAGGTGCGTGGCGTAGGACAGGCTCGTGAGAAACACGAGCGCCACGGCGACCATCACATAAATTGTCACGCCACCGGGCGGATGGTGGGCGCCCTCCGGATGACCGTGCGTCACGGGGACGGCTGGGCTTTCTTCGAAGTTGGATTCGGTTGCCATGTTTGGTTCGTCCCGGCGGCTCGTCGAGCCGCGGCTAGGTTCTGTCATTGTAGCGGTGCGGCGTGTGCGGCTTCAGGGCGGCTTAGAACAGGTACAAAAGCGGAAACAGGAAGATCCACACCAGGTCCACAAAGTGCCAGTACAGGCCGATGTTCTCGATCAGCCCGGCCTTGGCGATGCCGAGGGTTTTGGGCATCAGCAGCGCGAAGGCAATGAGGCCGACGATGACGTGGATGGCGTGGAACCCGGTGACCAGGAAGTAGGTGCTGGCCCACAGGTTTCCGCCGGGGATCATGATCGGCAGCTTCAGCCAGGGATACTTGTCGTTGAGGCCTTCCAAGTGCTCGCCGCCGGCTACGTGTGATTCAGCGGCGGCCGTTTCGTGCTGGACGAGCGTGAGTTGAGGGCCCGACGTGGCGGCGGCTGCTTTTGCCGGGTGTTCTTCGGCGGGCGCACTCTCGGCGGGAGCGCTTTCGGCGTGATGCTGGTGCATCTTAGCCCGCGGGTAAATGTGATCGGCGAGCTGCAGCATTAGGATGCGGCCTTCAGGCGAGTCGGGATTCTCGCGCATGGTGACTTCGGCCTTGGTCAGCTCCTGCTGGAGCGGATTGAGCACCGACTTCGCGTCGCTCACCTGCTGCTTGAGTTGCGCGATACGGCTTTCAGCGGCCGCGTCCTTCGGCGAGGCTTGCTCCAGTCCAGCGGCTTCCTTTTCCCAGTTGGAAACGTCCAACTGCAACTGGGCCAGCCGCAGCCGCACGGCGGCGGCGTAGTTCACGTCCGCCTTTTCGTACATCTGGCTGTGCGGAAGGGCCGGGTAAAGCTGGTGGGCAAACTTCTGCGAGTATTCGTAGGATTTCACGCCGAGGAAGGCACAGCCCAAGACGAAGGTGAGCAGAATCCAGCCCTTCGCGGCGGAGGTGTTGTCCCGGCGGGCGGCTTCCAGCGCGAGTACGACCGTGATGCTGGAGCAAATCAGCACGGCCGTGTTGATGGCGCCCCACAGCTCGACCAGGTGGACGTCGTGCGTCAGCGGCCAATCCGCGGCGCCGAACCGCAGCACGATGTACGCGCCGATCAGCCCCGAGAAAAACATGATCTCGGTCGAAAGGAACAGCCACAGGAAGAGCTTGCCGTTGGGAAGCGGCAGGCCCGGCTGATATTGAAGGCCGGTGTGGTGGCCGTGGTCGGTGGTGGAGTGCATGGAGTTATCGAATGCGGAATGCGAAGTTTCGGAGTTCGGAATTCAGATTTGATATTTCAAATTTGAGATTTGAGATCCTATAGCGTGACCATCAGTTGCAGCGTCATCCACATCGGCAGGTAGGCGAGCGTGGCGCGGAGCAGCCGGCGGGCGGACAGTTCGTCGCGCTTTACCGCGAATCGCACGGCGAGCGCGAACTGCCCGGCGCCCAGGAGCGTCGCCCACAGGGCGTACACCATCGGGCTGCCGCTGGTGGGATTCATGGCAGGGATCAGGCTCACGGGTATCAACAGGGCGGCGCCCAGGATGGCCTGCGCGCCGGCGCGGGCGCCGGTGGAGTCCACGACCGTCAGCATTCGGTGGCCCGCGTTCGCGTAGTCGCGGCGATAGAGCCAGGCGATCGCCATGAAGTGCGGAAACTGCCACAGGAACAGCACCGCGGCCAGTGACCAAGCCGTGAGATTGAGCGGCGCGCCGGTGGCTGTCCAGCCCATCAAGATGGGAATCGCGCCGGCGACGGCGCCGACCGTGGTGTTCAGCGGCGAGCGCGTTTTGAGCGGCGTGTAAATGGCGACGTAGATAATCCAACTGGCGAGGCCAAGGGCCGCCGTCGTGGCGTTTACCTTCAGCGCAAGCCACGTAACGCCGATGATCAGCGCGGTCGCGGAGAGCAAAAGTGCTTCGGCGCTAGTGATGCGGCCCGCCGGAAGCGGCCGGTTGGCAGTGCGCCGCATGCGAGCGTCGATTCGCCGTTCCAGCCACTGATTCGCGATGCTCGCGCTGGCGGCTACGAGCGCCGTGGCGGCAAGGGCGTGCATCACCGCGGAAACGTTGACGGCATGGCGCGAGGCAAGGCACGCCGCGGCGCCGGCGACGATGAGCTCCAGCACCACGATCCGCGGCTTGGTGAGCTCCAGGTAGTCGCTCAGCCGCGATGCAATTGCGCCGGCTGCGCGATCTAGCGAACTGGTCTCGGCCTTGACGGGGATGTCGACGGCGATGGGTCTTGGATTCAGTCGGCTCATGCGATAGCCCCCGCGATGGTTTGTTTGACGGCGGGACGAGTGGACGACTGCAAGCCGAGCTGGCGGCCGACTTTCAGCGTCAGCACCGTACACAGGGCCACAATAAGTGAACCGACGGCGCCATGGCCAGCGATGATCGTGGCTTGAATGAGCCCGGAGTCGGTGTTGCGGTAGGGCCATTCGCCGAACGTCGCGACCGCCCACTCGGGCATGCCATATTTCACCAGCCAGGTGCTCAGGCCGAGGAAGATTTGCGCGACGATGAGCAGGGCGAGGCTGGCGGACATTAACGGCGCGACGCCGCGCCAGAAGCACTTATGCGCGAGCATCAGCACGTGCGCGAAGACGGCCAGCGCCACGAGCACGTGAAAGTAGACGGCGATTTGGAACACGGCGCCGGCCTGATCGGCGGTCATCAGCGCGCTGTGGCGGACGACGGCGCCGATGACCAATTGCAAGTAGGCGAGCACGGTGGTGAGGATGGCGAGACGCAGCAGCCGGGGTTCCGCGGTCTTAGATAGCCGGCCCATTCTGGGCCGATCTGCTGCTCCGGCCAGAATGGCCGGGCTATTTAGCCAGCGGGGCGACGTGACGGCGACCATTGCGGCGCAGGCGGCGAAGAACAAGGGGCCAGTGCAGCCGTGGATGAGCGCGATCACACGCTCGTCGAGATTCACCCGCAGGCCCCCGAGGACGCCTTGGAAGATCACGCCGAGAAGCAAACCCACGCCAAAACGACGCACCCAACGGCGAGGTTCCCCCTTGTAGAGCGAAACCAGCAGGGCGATTGTCAGCAGCCCGCTCAGCATACCCAGCAGCCGGTGCCCGTGCTCAACGAATTTGCCGCCGGAGGATTGGAACCAGGGAAAAAGCGGCATGAAGTAGCCGTCGGGCATCAGCCAATCGACGAAGGCCATCCCCGAGCCGGTGACCGTCACAAAGCCGCCCCACCAGATCAGCGGAAACGTCGCGCACGCGAGCAGCCAGGCCCAGCGATGGGGCCAAGCGGAACGTTGGTCTGCGACGAATTGCGACATCTACGTCTTTAATCAGCTATTGCGGATTGCGGATTTCGGATCGCGGAATGACCTAATCCACAATCCGCAATCGCCAATCCGCAATTCTCAGTGGTGTGCCGGCACTGCAACTTCCCTGCCGGTTGGGGGCTGGGTCTGCGGATAGTAGTCCACGTCCACTTCGGGCGAGGCGTATTCATACGGGCCGCGGTAAATGACCGGTTGGAAGTCGAAGTTGCCGTGCCCCGGCGGGCTCGGCGCCTGCCACTCCAGGCCGTTGGCGTGCCAGGGGTTCCGGCCGGCTCGCGGCCCGAAGAACATGCTCCAGAAGAAGTTCACGATGAAAATGATCTGCACGCTGACCATCAAAAAGGCGCACATGCTGATGAACTGGTTCAGCGGCATCAGGTCGCGGAACGTGTCGTAGTGGTACGGGTCGGCCAGGCGCCGCGGGAAGCCGCGCATGCCAAGGATGTGCATCGGGAAGAACACGCAGTTCATCAGGATGAACGTGAGGGCGAAGTGTACCTTGCCCCACGAATCGTTCATCATCCGGCCGAACATTTTTGGGAACCAGTAGTAAATGGCCCCCATCACGGCCATCGCCGTGCCCGTGAACAGCACGTAGTGAAAGTGGGCGACGATGTAATACGTGTCGTGGATGAAGATGTCCACCGGCGTGGCGGCCATGAAGATGCCAGAAAGTCCGCCGATGATGAACATCGACACGAACGCCAGCGCGAACAGCATCGGCGTGGTGAATTGAATCTTGCCGCCCCACATCGTTCCCAGCCAGTTAAAGGTCTTGATCGCGCTGGGCAGGGCGATGAGCATCGTCGAAACCATGAACGTGAGGCCCAGCGCCGGGTTCATGCCCGAGATGAACATGTGATGCCCCCACACGATGAAGCCCAGGCCCGCGATGCCCGCGATCGAGTACACCATCGGCTTGTAGCCGAACAGCGGCTTGCGGCTGAAGGTGCTGATCATGTCGGAGACCATGCCCATCGCCGGCAGGATCATGATGTACACGGCCGGGTGGCTGTAGAACCAAAAGAGGTGCTGCCACAACAGCGGTTGTCCGCCGCCGGCCTGCACGGCCATGTTGTTCGCGGCGGCGCCTTCGGCGACGAAGAAGCCCGTGCCGAGGATCCGGTCGGAAAGCTGCATGAAGCCCGCGGCGGTAAGCACCGGCAGGGCGAAGGCTTGCAGCGTGGCGGTGATGAACATCCCCCAGATGGTCATCGGCAGGCGGAACATCGTCATGCCGGGAGCGCGCATCTGGATGATGGTCGTCATGTAGTTGACCGAGCCCATCATCGACGACACGCCGACGAACGTGACGCCCAGCAGCCACAGCGTTTGTCCCAGGTGGCTGCCCGGAGCGGCGTCTTTAAGCATTGAAAGCGGCGGATACGAGGTCCATCCCGCCTGGGCGGCGCCCCCTTCGACGAAAAAACTCATCCCGAAGCAGGCAAACGCCGGCCACATGAACCAATAGCTGAGCATGTTCAGCGTGGGGAACGCCATGTCGTCGGCGCCGATCATCAGCGGGATCAAAAAGTTGCCGAAGGCGCCGGCGAGAATCGGAATGATCACCAGGAAGATCATCACCGTCGCGTGCATGGTGACGAGCATCGTGTACGCTTCCGGCGGAATCTGGCCGCCTTCGGCGTGACCCATCAGGTTGCCGAGGATCGGCATCGGGCTCCACGGCCAGGCAAGCTGCCAGCGCACGCCGAGGGCCAACAGACCGCCGACCAGAAACCAGATCAGCGTGCTGAACAGGAACTGCAGGCCGATAACCTTGTGGTCCAGCGAGAAGACGTAGGTCCGCAAAAAGCCGGCGGTGTGGGCATGGCCGTGGGCCGCGGCCTGGTCGTGGGCGTGATCGTAAGGGACGGTGCTCATGGCTTAACCTCTCGTGCAGCCGCCAGAACCGAAACCGCGGATTTCGCGGATCACACGGATCGAGTGGAATGCAGAGCTCTGTTTAGTGGTGCTCGTCGAATCGAGTTTCAATGAAACCAAAACTTTTCTTATCCGCGAAATCTGTGAAATCCGCGGATTTATTCCGCGGCGACGGCGTTGGTCGTCCGCATCGTGTTCTGTTCTTTCCGCAGATCTTCCAGCTTGGCTTCGTATTCTTTGCGCGGCAGGAGGTGGACGCGGCCTTTCATCTTGTAGTGGCCCCACCCGCACAGCTCGGCGCAGACGATGTCGAACTGGCCGGACTCCTTGGCCTTGAACCACATCTTCTGGTCCATGCCGGGGATGACGTCCTGCTTCATCCGCAAGTTCGGCAGAAAGAAGCTATGCAGCACGTCGGCGCTGGTGATCTTGAGCAGGATTTCCTCGCCGACCGGCAGGTACAGATTGCCGTCGGTGCGGACGATGTCGTCCTGCGTGTACAGCTCGCCGTCGGGGCCCGGATAGCGGAAATCCCAGTTGAACTGCCGGCCGGTCACCTCGGCGGTAAATGGGATT
Organism: Pirellulales bacterium; assembly: GCA_025935855.1. GTDB lineage: Bacteria > Planctomycetota > Planctomycetia > Pirellulales > Lacipirellulaceae > Lacipirellula. Next base: position 9,742 of record JAICUM010000059.1, read on the forward strand.
TGCGGCGGACGCATTTTCGCCGCAGCCCACGCGTCCATCTGGTAAATCGCGATGAACAGCAGCGTCACCGCCGGCAGGATCGTCCACACCACTTCGAGCGAATGGCTGCCGTGCGAGAACTTCGTCGGCTCGCGGTTGTTCTTCGCCTCGTACTTCCACGCGAAGTAAAAGAGAACTACCTCCGTCACCACGAACACGATGCCGGTGAGATACAGGATGAAGAAAAACAGCTGGTCGATCGTGCGGCCATGCTCGGAGACGTCGCGCGGCAGCCAGATGTTGTAGCGGTCGGCCAGCACGAACGTGGCGACGCCCATCACCGGCACGGCCAAGAACAGCAGCGCCCAAAAGTTGGGCATCCAGCGGAAGAAACGCTTGATCATGATTGTTGGCGGCCGGCAATGGCCTTGCATTCAGGCCCAACGGGCCGACAGTCAATAGCCAGGGGCGCGAGCCCCTGGGATTCGTTTGGTTTAAGAATTAAGCCCCATCGGGGCGAAAGTGCTTTCGCTACACTTCCGCGAACGTTTCCAGGGGCTTGCGCCCCTGGCTATTCAATTTCGCCGCGTTGCGGCTGATTTGTTTCAAATCGTGTTGAATTTGGCGTCTGTTACTTCGTCACCTCGGCCACGTTCTCCGGCAGGGCCGTCTGCGGGCCGCTGATCGCTTCGTAGGGCAGGCTAAGAACGTAATCGACGATGTTCCAAATCTCCGCTTCGGTCAGCGTGCCTTGAACGCCGGGGCCTGAGCCGCCGACGCCTGGCATCGGCATGCCGGGGATGCCTTGGTGGATGCGAGCGAAGATGTCGATCCGCCGCCGGCCGCCGCGGTAAATGCCTTTGCGCAGGTTACGCGGGATGGCGTTGCGCAGCGGATAGAACGTCTTGATCACGTCTTCGCGCTCGCTGACCAGTCGGCGATCGCGCTCCAAGGCAGTCTTGTCGTCGTCGGACAGGTCTTTTTGCTCATCGCGTTCGGCAACCGATTGTTTCAGTTGTTCAGTCTTGTCGAGGAAGGCTTTCTGCTCCTTCGTCCATACGTCGAAGTCGTTCTGCTGTCCGTCGCCCAGCGCCGTCGGCCCGTGGCAGGAGAAGCAATTGCCTTTTTGCGGACTGAAAAACAGGTCCCGGCCCTTTTTGGCGGAGGCTGCGATTTCTTCGGCCGGGCGGTTGTCCTTGGGAATCTGCTCTTCGGTCGGCGCGATGACCTGGTCTTTCGCCTCATTCCATGGGGCGACGACTTCCGCCATCATGCCTTTGACGGCTTCTTGCTGACCTGCATTGGCTGCCGGGTTGAGGCGGATGCCCTTCAGCGGGGCGCCGTTCTCATCGAGAACCGGATTGCCCTTTTCATCCACGCGGTCGGCGTCGGCCAGCTCGTCGTACACGTACTGGTTGAGCCGTTGCTCCATCTCGCCGCGCATCGCGAGGTACTTCACGTATTCGACGAGCGATTCGACCTCGGAATTCGGCAAGAGCGAGAACGACGGCATTGCAGTGCCCGGGGCGCCGTTGTGCATGATCCGCTTCAGGTCTTCGTCGGTCGGCTTGGCGGCGGCGAAGGTGGTCTTGAACTTGAAGACGCCGGAGCGGTAGTCGCGCGGATAAGGATTGAGGAAGCGAGCCGTCGGGCCGCGGCCATCCCCCGTGATGCCGTGGCAGTGAACGCAGTGGCGGCGATACAGCCCGTGGCTGACCCCCTCGGTGTCGTTGTAGGCCGCGCCGGCGGCAAGCGTGAGACGAGTTTGCGTCAGCCCCGATTCAGGGAAGGCGAACGGCTGGTCCGGCGTGCCGAACATCGCGCCCAGGACGTCGGCGATTTCCTGCTGATAGTCGGCCGGCGTTTCGTTCTCCACCATCCGCATCTCGTTCAAGTGGAACTGCGGCGGCGGCGCCTGCTCGCAGCCGACGAGCGCGGCGACCAGGGCGGCGATAATTCCCAGCGAGGATGGTGATCTTAAATTCATGTTCCCAAGTGTGTGCCACTGGCATTCTGCCAGTGAGAATCGCCGAGCGAGTACCCACTTCCACACTGGCAACATGCCAGTGGCACACGAACGTCTTTGTGTTCTTTGTTATTCGGTAGCAACACTCAGCCGCCGAAGGCGCTGGCCGGGACGGCGATGTTCAGTTCGCGCGTTTGATCCGGGTCGAGCTTGATCTTAAATCGGCCCTTGTTATCCCATTTTAGTTCTTTCGTTTCGTCGCTCTGCACGGCCAGGCCGTGGTTCGAGCCTGAGGCGCTTTCGTGCCAGACTTGGAATTCCAGTACCTCGCCCGCCGGCAGGTTCGCGATTTCGAACGAGCCGTCCGGCTTCGTGACGGCCACGTAGCTGTCCTTGCGCGGCACCATGTACGCCCGCATCCAGGGGTGGACGCTGCAACTGATGGACGCCGGCGTCGCCTCTTCCTTTTTGGCGGAGTACGGCACCTTGTCGCCGCTGGGAATCATCTGGTTGAACGTATTCTGGCCGGCGATGCTCGTGTTGTGGCCGACCGGATCGCTGTTGTGAATTTCCACCGGCTGCCCTACCGACACCGCGAAGGCGTGCGTGAGGAAGCGGCATTCTTTTTGATCGAACAGGAATGGATCGGTCTTCGGTCCGGCCGCGTCGTTCACCCGGCTGACCTTGCGGGGGTAGATGAAGATGTTGGCGATGCCTTTGGAGGACGGATCCACCACGAGATATTCCTGCGGCGGCGCCTTGCCGCCGGGAGCGCAGACCGCCTCGTCCTTGTTCACGCCGTAGGGCGGCATCGCGGGCGCGTCGCCGTCAAACACGAAGCGGCCCTTGAGCGTGGCCCAGCCCGTGCCGGTGGACGCCGCCTGTTCGCCGCCGGCTTCGGCCGTCTGGCCGACGAGCGATGAGCGGATTTTCGTCGCGGCGGTGAGGTTCACCACCTTCCCGGGGCCCTCGCTATAGCGATTGCAGCCCACGGCCGCGGCGAGCGCGGCAACCGCGACGACGGCAATGGTTTGACGACTTAACACGAACAACTTCATCTCTTGCTTTGCCTGCCCCAATAGCCCCGACCTAGCCAGGTCGGAGCTAGCGGCGCGGACGGGTTTTCAACTCAATTAAAAATTGACCCAAACCGTGAACTATTTGCCAAGCAGCGCCGGCGTGACAGTGATGTCCCCCAGGTCCAGCGTGGCGCCGGGCTTGATGTCGAGCGTCACCTGGCCTTTGCGATCGGCCTTCGCCGACCCCACCTTCAAGTCCCGGATGTACGCTTTCGATTCATGCCAGAACGCAAACGGCTGCTTGCCCGCCGGCACGTTCTTGATTTCAAACTTGCCGTCCTTGTCCGACACGGCCATGTACGGGTTGTCCCGCACCAGGACGTAGGCGTTCATCCACGGATGGACGTTGCAGACAATCTTCGTGGGCACCGGCTCGCTCTTAGTCATTTGCCTGACGAGCGGCTGATCGTTGGGGATCGTCTGGTTGAACGACGGATTGTTCAGAAGCGCCGACGCGTTCGTGTTGTGGCCGATGCCCGGGTCCGAATTGTGAACCTCCAGCGGATGGTGCGTCCACAATGTCATCGCATGCGGCTCGAACCGGCAACCTTTGTTGTCTAGCACCTTCGGCTCGGGTTTTTGCTTTTCGTAATCGGGGTTGATGTCCACCTTTTTGCCGGTCGGCACATAGAGATAGACGAACACGTCTTGCAGCTCGCCCTTGGGGCCGACCTTTAGATCCTCGGTCACCAGCTTGTGTTTTCCGCAAAATTCCGGATCACGGCTTGGCGTAATGGACTCAACCTTTGGCTGTCCCTTGTAGATGAAGCGGCCTTTGACGCTGCCCCATTGAGCAGCGGACGCAGAGGATGCGGCGAGCAACGCGCCCAAGCAGGCGGCGGCAACGGTGGCGAGGCGGGTAGTATTCATAGCGGGACTCCTCTTCGAGGGGACTCTGGAGGTGGGTCGCATCATTGCGGCGGGTTTCCTGGGGCGCTCGGTGGAGCCGCGCCCGGTTGGCCTGGCGGAGAACCCCCGGCGGCCGGTTGCTGGGCAGCCGCGGCGGCGGCTGCCGCGGCCTGCTGGACCATCGGCGTCACCGACGTATTGCCGCGGGCGTACGTGTCGAAGTTCATCAAGAAATCGACCAGGCCGGTGAGCTGCTCGACGCTCGTACCCGGATACAA
>JAICUM010000342.1 GCA_025935855.1 Pirellulales bacterium
GTTCTCGCCGACGGCGGTGCTGTTTGATTCGGTTCCGAACGAGATGTCAGCGGCTTACAATGCTTATCTCGGGAAGTACGTGGCGATCCATGCGCTGGGCCGCGAGGGGAAGATTGTGATGCGGACGGCGGCGGCGCGCACCGGGCCGTGGAGCGAACCGACCGTGATCTATCAGGCGCCGCGGAAGAAACCGGACGATTTGGTGTATGCGGCGAAGGAGCATCCGGAGCTGTCGCAAGAGGGCGGGCGGCGGATTTATGTGACGTACGTGAATTCGGGCGCGTATGTGCCGGAGATGGTGGAGATTCGATTTCGATGACGCGTGTGCGAGCGGCAGTCTTTTTTCTTGTGGTCGTCGGTTGTTGCGCCGCGTCGATGTGTGTCCGCGCCGAGCCTTCGCGGATTGAGGTAGCGCCTGAAGGCGTGGTTTCGATCAACGGTCGGAAGGTGTTTTCGATTGGGCTGACGCTGCCGCCGGCGCCGGACGCGAAGACGCCAAGCGGAAAATTGGCGCTCGAGGAGTTTCATAATGCCGGCGTGACGTTCATTCGGACGGGGCCGATGTGGGATTACGTGAAGGATCGGCCGCTGGAGTGGAATGACGAGTGGTTCGGGCGCGAACGGGCATACATGGACGCGGCTGCGAAGGCGGGCGTGTGGGTCATGCCGACGCTGAAGGAGCTTTCCACGGTGAAGCCCGGCGATGCGGAGCAAGAGGCGAAGCTGCGGGCGGTGATCCGGCGGTTCCGCGATCATCCGGGGCTGGGAGTGTGGAAGGGTTCGGACGAGCCGCAGTGGGGGAGGAAGTCGGTCGAGTCGGTGGTGCGGGCGTACCAAATCATCAAGGAGGAGGATCGGAATCATCCGGTGTGGATTGTGCAGGCGCCGCGCGGCACAGTGGCGGAGCTGCGGCCGTACACAGCGGGGTATGACATCGGCGGCGTGGATGTGTACCCGATCGGGTATCCGCCGGGGACGCACTTGGAAGGACCGACCGAAAACCGCGAGATCTCGATGATCGGCGATTACGCGCGGAAGCAGCGACAGGTTGAGCAAGGGCGGCGGCCGTTCTGGTTCACGCTCCAGATCGCTTGGAGCGGCGTGGAGGGGGAGAATAAGACGCTGCGGTTTCCGACGTTTCCGCAGGAGCGGTTCATGACGTACGAGGCGATCATCAACGGAGCGCGCGGGCTGGTTTATTTTGGCGGCAGTCTGCCGAGCACGCTGTCGGAGAAGGATCGTCCGTATGGTTGGAATTGGACGTTTTGGGAGCGCGTGTTGCGGCCGGTGTTTGAGGAAGTCGGCGCGAAGAGCCCGCTGGCGGCGGCGCTGTGTGCGCCGGAATCGAAATTTGCGGTGAAAGCGACGGGGAACGACGTCGAGCTTTGCGTGCGCGAGGTGGGCGGCGAGGTGTTCGTGCTGGCATGTTGCGGCGATCCGCAGAAGACGGCGAAGGTGACCTTCAGCGGGCTGCCGGCGGAGTTAGGCCAAGGGGACGTTTTGTATGAGTCGCCGCGGAAGGTGAAGTCGAGCGACGGGGAATTCACGGATTGGTTTGGGCCGTTTGAGGTACACGTGTATCGGTTTCGGCGACAATGAAACATTTCTTCCGCAGATGGCGCAGATTGGCGCAGATAAGAGCACGGCGTTCTTCGTCTCGCTAAGTCGCATTTTCCTAAACCGCTAGCCTATCGGATGGCTGCATCGAGAAGCTTACAAACCCTTCTTTGGCCCAGGCGAAACTTTGATGCTCTTCATATCTGCGGAGATCTGCGCCATCTGCGGACAATCTTGACCGCAGGCGGATTCAGGTCGGTCGTTTTGGCATGGCTCATGCTTAGGGCTGGCTGCGGGAGGAAGCGCGATGTCGGCGAAATCGGAGGAGCACGAATGGTGGCAGAGCGGGGTGGTGTATCAGGTGTATCCACGGTCGTTTCAGGACGCCAATGGGGACGGCGTCGGTGACTTGCGCGGCATTCTCTCGCGCGTTGATTACTTCGAGTGGCTCGGCGTTGACGCGGTGTGGCTGTCGCCGATTTACCCGTCGCCGATGAAGGATTTTGGATACGACATCAGCGATTATTGCGGCGTTGATCCGCTCTTCGGCTCGCTAGAGGATTTCGACGCGCTGACGGCGGAGCTGCACAGGCGTGGCATGAAGATCGTGCTGGATTTCGTGCCGAATCATACTTCGGATCAGCACCCGTGGTTTCAGGAGTCGCGCAGCTCGCGCGACAATCCGAAGCGGGCGTGGTACATCTGGCGAAATCCGGGGCCGAATGGTGCGCCGCCGAACAACTGGCTGAGCCAATTCGGCGGCGAGGCGTGGGAATACGATGGCGTCACGGGGCAGTACTATTACCATGCATTTTTGAAGGAGCAGCCTGATCTCAACTGGCGGAATCCTGAGGTGCAGGAGGCGATGTTGAACGTGCTGCGGTTCTGGCTGGACCGCGGCGTGGACGGGTTCCGGGTGGATGTGATCTGGCACATCGTCAAAGACGATGAGTTTCGCAACAACGATCCGGACCCGAACTATCATCCGGGACTGGCGCCGGCGCGGCGGCTGCTCGCGACGTATAACACCGATCGGCCGGAGGTACACCACATCATCGAACGGATGCGGGACGTGCTGGACGAGTACGGCGAGAAGATGATGGTAGGCGAGGTTTATTTGCCGCTGGAGCGGTTGGTGACGTACTACGGCGCGCAGGGATCCGGCGTGCATCTGCCGTTTAACTTTCAGCTGATCGAGCTGCCGTGGCATGCGCGGGTGATCGCGGACGCGATCGACAAGTACGAAGGGCTGCTGCCGTCGTACGGCTGGCCGAACTGGGTGCTGGGGAATCACGATAACCCGCGGATCGCGACGCGGATCGGCGCCGCGCAGGCGCGCGTGGCGGCGATGATGCTGCTGACTTTGCGTGGCACGCCAACGATGTACTACGGCGAAGAGCTGGGAATGCACAACGTGCCGATTCCGCCGGAGCGCGTGCAGGACCCGTTTGAGAAGAACGTGCCGGGGTTGGGGCTGGGACGCGATCCCGAGCGGACGCCGATGCAATGGAGCACGGGGCCGCGCACGGGATTCAGCGAGGCGGAGCCGTGGCTGCCGATCGCGGAGGACTATGCGAGCCGCTGCGTCGAGGCGCAGCGCGACGATCCGCATTCGATGCTGACGTTGTACCGGCGGCTGCTTGAGCTGTGGCGGCGGGAGCCGGCGCTGAACATCGGCGATTACCGGTCGGCGCCGGCGCAGGGGGACGTGCTGGCGTACCGGCGAGTGGAAGGGGACTCGCAATTTCTCATCGTGTTGAACTTAGGCGGCGGCGCGGCGGTGTTTAGCGGGATGATGCCGGTGGGGCACGTTGTGCTTTCGACGCATTTGGATCGGGAGGGGGAGGCGTTCAACGGGCGGATTGAGCTGCGACCGGCGGATGGGGTGGTGGTGAGGTTGGAGAAATAGGGACCAGTCGTCAGGGGACAGGGGCGAGTAATGGGTGCTTGCACGCACCCTTCGGCCGCAAGCGTGGTTTGCGGTTGTTAGAGGCAAGATCCTATGGCATGGAACGCCAACCGTGGGTGCGAGCAGCCAGCCTACGAGTTTGACGGCTTTAACGCTTCTTTTGGCTGGTGGGGAAATCGGCGGTTGCGGCTAGCTGTTGGGTCGATGTCTTGTGAGGCGCACTCTTGGGCGGCCGGGCTGCCTTTGCGCTCTTGGATGGGTCACAGGGAGGTGATCGGCCGATGCACTGGTCCGTTCGCATCGCGGCGTTGGCGTCGCTTGTTCTTCTGCCGGCGGTTGTCCGCGGCGATGAGCAGCTCGACGCGTATTTTCAGACGCTCGCGTTCGAGCGATACGAGGCCGAGCAAGCGGCCCAAGAGATCACGCTGACGTCAGCGTGCGCAGACGCGTCGTGCGGCGCGGCGGCCTGCGGCGACGCGGCTGGGAGCACGTGCTGCGGTCCCTGTTACACGGGGGACTACTCGAACAAGTGCTCGTACTTGTACGACTGCCTGCCGCCGCGCGAGCCGTGCAGTGTGTGCCCGCCGTGCGAGCCCTCGGGGCCGGATCGGTGCTGCTGCACACGGCTGGGGTGGAACCTGTGGCAGACGGCGCCGGCGTGGACGTTTCGCGCCGGGGCGGTGTTCATCCAGCGTGAACGGCCGAAGTTGACTCCGCTTTTCGTGGACGGCCCGGCGACTAGCGTGCTCTTGGATGCAAACAGCTTCGGCTTCCCATGGCAAGCGGGATTCGACGGCGGATTCATTCGCACGTTCGCCGGCGGGAACCATGCGATCGAAGGCCGGTACTTCGGCGTGAACGATTGGAACTCGCGGCAAACGTTCACGGCGCCGGCGACGTTTAATCTGAACACGGCGTCGCTCATCCCTTTCACGCCGGGGGCGCCGACGCCGGTGGCCCTCAATTACAACTCGAACCTGAACAGCAGCGAAGTGAACTGGCGCTGCCGGCAGAATTACTGGCTGGATTGGCTCGCGGGCGTTCGCTGGGTGCAGGTGGATGAGTCGTTGCGAATGGACACCAATGCCGGCGGGCCGGCGGCCGGGTACTTCAACACGCGGAACAATTTGTACGGCGCCCAGGGCGGGTTCGACATTCGGGCCTTGGGATTCAGCTGTCCGTGGTTCCTCGGCGGCACGGCGAAGGCGGGCATCTATGGAAACTCGGCGTCGAGTAATTCAGCGCTCTCGGCGCCGGGCAACCCGGCATTGGACGCACATGCCCAGCGGGGCGTGGTGGCGTTTGTCGGCGAGTTGAACTTCCGGGGCGGCTACCGCTTCAACGAGCACGTGGCGGTACACGGCGGGTATCAGATTCTGTGGATCGAGAACGCGGCGATGGCGCCGGACCAGGTCCCGGTGACGAATTTTGCGACGCACAACGGGATCAATGCGAATGGGGACCCGTTGTATTTGGGGGCGCTGACTGGGGTGGATGTGACTTGGTGAGCGGCCGGAAGAGCCGTGAACTACGCAGGCCTGCCGCGAGGGGCATGGCGATCAGTTGTTTACATGCCCACGCGGACGTGGGCATGGCACCCGAACCGCCTGGAAGATCGCTATTACGCAAAGCATGATTGACGCGGGCTCGGGGACTTGATGGGCGGCGGGTGCGGCGCTGTTGACGGTTTCGCCGAAGTGGGTTTGCCAGTGGCTGAGATCGTCGGCGTTGACGGCGCCGTCGTGGTTGGCGTCGGCGGCGAGGGTTCCGCCGGATTCGCCGAGCTCGCGCTGCCAGAGGAGGAAGTCGGCGCCGTCCACGATGCCGTTCTTGTCGAAATCGCCGGTGGGCGCTAGAAGCGCCGGCGTCAGGCTGAGCTCGTAGAGCTGAACGTTGGCCGTCGAGCCGGTGATGCGGGCGA
>JAICUM010000040.1 GCA_025935855.1 Pirellulales bacterium
AGAATGGACTCGACGTTGATCGTCGCCCGCTCAATCGTCACCACGTGCGGCTCGCTCACGCCGGCTCGTCGCACCGTTAGCGTCACCGGTTTCCCCACCGGGCCGCGCACCATGCTGGTCACCTGCTCCAGCTCCAGCCCGGCGGTCGCTTTGCCGTCCACCGCTTCAATTTTGTCAGCCAGGCGAATGTCGGCGTCCGCGGCCGGAGTCCCCGGCTCCGGCAGCCCAATCACCGTCGGCATCTTCGGATCGCCGAGCATGCCGAGCCGAATGCCGACGCCGCCAAACTCCTGATCGTACTCCTCGTTGAAGCGAGCTTGTTCCTTCGCGTCGATGAACTCCGAGTGCTGGTCGCCATACTTGTGGAGCACCGCGACCATCCCGTGCATTGCGCCGTCGAATAGCTCCTCATCCGGCGCGTTGGCCAGGGCCGAGCGATCGATCAGCGAAAACCCGTCGGCCACATACCGCGCGTACGGATTCTGCTCCGCCCGGACGTAGCACGCGTACGCTACCCCCAGCGTCACAAACAGAATCATAAGATTGCGGTACGACATCGTACCGGCGGTTTTCAACCGCCGTGTAAGAAGACTGACGCTCAAAGACACGGCGGTTAAAAACCGCCGCTACTTGCAGAATACCGCGCCCGCGCCCCAGCCGTAACTACGACCCAATCGAGGAATCGCCCGCGGAATGCCGCAGCCGCTGCAGCTTGGTGTGCAGCGAAAGATGCGGCGCATCAATTCCCTCATGCCGTGCCTCTGCCGTCGACGAGTGAGTACGCCCCGACGCCGCCGCCGCAATGTTCGGGTGAACCGCCGCCGCGGCAACATGCGGCCGCCCAGGCGCCGCCACCGCTCGGTCTTCACGAACCCCGGCCAGCGAAATCGGTCTAAGTGTGGCCTCGGACGCCTGCGGTTCGTCAACCGCCCCAAAAAACGCCGCCAGCGGACTGCACACCATCCCCGGCAGCAGCGACAACGTGGCGATCATCGCCGTCAGAGCAATTGGCGCCGCCAATAGCGCCAGCAATTGAATCGACGCAATGCCGCTCAACGCCAACGGCAACAGCCCAACGCCGCCCACGATGAGCGTATCAAGCATCCCCGGCGCCATGCGGGCATAAGCCATCCGTGCCGCTTCGTGCCGAAATAGCCCCGCCGCCGAGCCGCGCCGGAACCAGGCGATGAAGTTCACCGCCCCTTCCACGGCCAAGCCAATGGCCAACGTCGCGGGGAGCAACAGCCCCGTGTCCAGGCGAACCTCCATCCACCCCAGCATGCCCACCACAATGCCCAGCGGAAAAACAATGGGCAGAACGGCCAGCACGCCGCCCACAATGTCCCACGCAACGACGACCATTACCGCCGCCAAGAGCACCAACGCAATCTGCGACGCCGCCCACACACTAGGCAGCAGTCCCGCGCTCAGTGCCGCCGCCACCGCTGGCATCCCGGCAAACGTCGCGCGAATCGGCCGAACGCCGCCAGCCGCAATCACAGGAGCACCCTGAGACTCTTCCAGAACGTCATCAATCCCGACGTTCACGACATTCACGCCGTTGTCCGCCAGGCGAGCCAAGATAGGATTCTCGACCGCGGTCATCCGCACGACGGCCGTCTGCTTCTCGAGCAGTTCAAGCGCGCGTTCCCTGACGACCGGCGCTGTGCGGCCATTCTCATTCAGCGCTTCGAGGTTGACGAACTTCACGCCGTCCGCCGCGACGCCGCTCCGGTTCAACAGCTCGCCAAGCCGTTGCTCCGGCGAATTCCGAGCCGGCGCCGGGTCGTTGAACTCGTCGGCGAACAAGATGCACACCTTCGCGCCGCTCAATTGGCCGCCGCGCTCGTGCAGGTTGCGAACAACGAGGTCGCGCTGTTCATAGGCCCTCAGAACCGGCTCGACGGCGGCCCGCACTTGCTTCAGCACTTCCTCATAATCGACGCCGCGGGCTTGGGCGGCGGCCGTGACCCGCGCCCTCAGACGCCACAGCTCGCGATCCGTCGGATTGTCCGACGTTTGCCGCGTGAACCGCATGAGTCCTTGCCGTTCCAAAGCGTGGCGCAGCTCCTCGTCCCCCTGGTCTCCCGCCAGCGCGTCGGTATTGACCGTCCCCGGGGACCAGACGCCGCTAACGTCGGTCGCCGCTCGCATCCGCGAAGAAACCGCGTCGATCAAGCTCAGCCGTTCAGCGAGCGAGAGACGGTACTGCTGGCCGTCGGCTTCAGCAGATTCCTCCAGACGACGGCAGCGTTCGATCGGCACGTCGATCACCACGTCCAGCGGCGCCGCGTGGCCGACGCGCTCGCCAAACCAGGCGTAATCCTTGGCCAGCCGCGAACGCGCGCCCGCCATGGCCGGAAGCTGAGCCGACGTGTTCAGCGTCATCAGCCCCCAGCCGGCGAGCGCAAGCGTCGATACGCAAAATAGCATGATCGCAAACCAGCTGCCGGCCCCAAACTGGAACATGCCCTCCGTCCAGCGCGGCGGCGACCCATGCCCGCCGCCAAGCGCCGCGATCGATTGCTTGCTGAGCGGAAATCGATGCAGAAGCACCGGTACCAGCGCGAGCACGATGGCCACGCTCGCCACCAGGCCGACCCCCGCGAAAACGCTGAACCGCCGGATCGGCACGATGTCGCTCGTACACAGGACGCCGACAATGGCAGCCACCAGCAGCGGCGTCATCAGCCACCACGGCCGCCCCTCGCCGACGCCGCGTTCCGCCGCGTCGCCATCCGTTTCCAGCCGTGCGTCGCGATAGTAGTACACCAACCGAAATCCCATCGACAGCGCGAGCACAAAAACCAAAACCGGCACGCCTGTGACCAGCGCGTCGGTCGAACCCACCCACGGCGCCAACCGATCCAGCGCCGTGACTTCCAAAACGCCGCAGTAGAAAACCAGCGCCAAGCTCATCCCCGCGCTGATCGCCGCCGCGCCGACCACGATCGCCGCCACAAACAGATTCCGCAGCCGCCAGGCGCACAGTCCGAAGCTGACCGTAATCGCCAGCGCGCCGAGCCGCGCCAGCGTGCGAATGGCTTCCTCATCCAGCCCGATCGAATCCATACCCGGACCAGCCAGGTGAATCCCCGCCGGCGTGACATTTGCTTCGGACAGAATCGTCGCGCGCAGCCGTTCCACCGCTTGGCGCCGCAGGTCCGCATCCGCGGCCGCGTCACGCGAAAGAAACGCCGCAAGGCACGTCGGCCGCGCGTCGAGATTCCCAGCGCCATGCGCCCCGTCCGCGCGCCCAATAAAAGTTCCCTCCAGCCGCTCGACCGCCGCTTCGCGAGAGAGATTGAACGGCGGCGAAGTCAGCTGCGCCAGAAGCGCCGAACCGCCGGTCACTCGCGTGAACAGCCCGCCGCTACCCGAGTCTTTCGCTTGACTTCCGTCCGACAAATTCCGCGCCACGCGGTCCAGCGTCTCGGCGTTCCCCAACGTGCAGCCGTCCCAGCTGGCCAGAATCATCTGATCGCCGTCGAACTGCTCATCGCACCAGTTCAGGTTCGCCACCGCTGGCTCGGAAGCCGGCAGCCAACTCTTCATGTCGTTGGCCCCGCCGCGCACCGCCTTGTACGCCGCGATCGGAATCAGCGCGATCAGAAACGTCGCCGCGATCGCGACAAGCAAATAGTTCGCCTGGCCCATCGACCGGCGAGAAAAAAACGCAGGCTCATTCATCGGCTCGACCGCCTAGCGAACAGGGGAAAGATGCCCGAGACGCCCGACGGCGCCTCATCGCGAGGGCATGCCGCACGCTAGCCGCTTCCATGCGGGCGCGCTGGAGCCAGGTGCGAGCGATAGCCGGCGATAAGCTAGCGAGATTAGCCGGCCAAGTCTACGCCGGCTTTGGGCGGCCTTCGGGCAACGATCGCGGAACTGTCGACGCGATGCCCAGACCTCATGCGATCGTGCGTTTACCAATACGCCTCGATGCCGAACGACGTGCCCAGCAGCGTGCTATCACCGCTCCGGGCAATCTGCGGAAAGCCGCCCGGCACGAAGTTGACCTGATGCGGTGCGATCGCCACCGTGTTCGCCGTTAAAGCCTCAAGCCCCGCCCGAAGCGAAAGATTCGGCCGCAGATGATATCGGGCGATCAGATTCGCCTCGCCCACAAACGCCAGCGTGTCTTCATGGCTGTCGGTGAAGCCGTCAACGAACGTCGTACGATTCAAATCGAACGTCGAACGTAAGTGCATTCTATTCCAGCATGGAGCCACCTTGCCGGTCGCGGTAATACTCCATCGAGCCGTTTCGTAGCCGATTGAACCGCCCAGTTGGGCCCCAAAGAGCTGGTTAGTTGTCCGCACGTCATAAAAACCACCTTCGGCAATCGTCGTCGTACCAGTCCGATCCGTGGCAATCCAGTTCAGTGTGTCATCCAGGCTCATGTACCGAATGCCAGCCAGCCAGCTATAGGTCCGCGTCGGCGTCGCCGCCCGCACCCACTGGCCGTTCGGTTCCAGCAGCATCCGGTCCCGGTGCAATCGAGACCGGACCACATAGTTAAGCTCGCCGGTATTCACCTGTGCGACATACGAGGCGCTCATGAACGCCGAACCGTCAAACGACGGATTCGGCCCATCGATGAAATCCGAAACCTGCCAGCCAACCTCGTTGGCAGCCGTCGTCACGGTGCTCGAGCCGGCATTCGGCGACGTGCCGGACGCAAACTCCCGAAACTGCCCGCCGCCCAACCAGCCCGCCTCCAGCAAATGATCGCGATTGTTGGAGTCGCGGAACAAAAACCGCCCAATGTTCACCCGCGCCAAGCCTTCGCCGCCGGGACTATGCCCGCGCAAATTGATGTAATTTCCGACGATGTACGGGGCAATGGCGATCGGCTGGCCCACGCCGCCATTCACCAGTCGCTCTTCACGTCCCAGAACCAGGCCCTTCTTCTCCCAGGCGCGATTCAGAAACATGTAATCAACTTCGGAGTACCAATACCCCCGTCGCAGCCAGGTGCCCGTGCTTTCAAACAGTGCAGGGCAGGCTGCCAGGGCCCGCACCGGTTCCCCAAGCAGCGAATTGCCAAATCCGTCGGACTCCGTGCCGGGAGCCACCTCTTCCGGAATTGGCTCCAGCGCCGCACCCCCTTCGGCTTCCGTTCCCGGACCGATCGGCAGGCTACTGGCCTCGTCGCCGGGCATCGCCAGCGCCGGCGGCATATCGCTCATCGGGTCGCCCCCCGTGGAAAGCGACTGCTGTGCGAACACGCCCCGGCCGGCCGAAGCGAGCACCACGCCAACGAGAAGAGCACTGAAATGTTTCACCGGACGATCTCCTCGCCAAACGATCCCCCACCGCGCCGCCGAGTTTGCGGCGCGCGTTTGCACAACTGTTTAATCGTCCGCCTGCCGCCCCCCGTACAGCAATAACCGCTAGAATCGGCAAAATCGTCCAATCCGCAAGAAACGGAAAGGTCCCCCAGCAAGCCCAAATCGCTGCCAATTTACGCCAATTGCCGCCGCTACTTGCACCAACGTTTGCCTCACTCGGATAATTCAATGTCGCGGGCCACCAGGATGCCGTTCCGCCCGCCCCAATCGAAAACAACGCGCTGAAAGGATTGTCCCATGCCCAGCCCACTCGCCTCCGTCATTCAAGCAGGAACCAAAATCTGGCTCGATTCCATCGACCCGGACGCCGTGGCTGAGAACCGCTCGCTCGGCATCACCGGCGCGACCTCCAACCCAATCATCATCAGTGACCTCGTCAAGACCGGTCGCTACGACGACGCCTTGGCCGATCTCATGAACGGCGGCAAGCTCGCCGACGCCGACGTCGCCTGGAACCTCACCAACGAGGCCGTGGCCGACGCACAGCGCGTCTTTCGCCCCGTCTGGGATTCCACCAATGGCGACGACGGCTACGTCAGCTTCGAGCTTGATCCGCTGCTCGAAGACGTCGCCCGGCCCCTATCCCACCAAGAACGCGTGAGCCGCTACATCGAGCTCGGCACGCGTTGGTCCAAGGACCAGCCAAACCGCATGATCAAGGTCCCCGCCACGCCGGCGGGCATCGACGCTCTCGAAGAGCTCGCCGCCCGCGCCGTCACCATCAACGTCACCCTCTGTTTTTCCATGCGGCAGTACATTGCCTCCCGCGACGCCATCTGGCGCGGCGCCCAGCGCCGCAAATCCCTGGACCGCTTCAAAAGCGTCTACAGCATCTTCATCTCGCGCATCGACGTCTACACGGCCAAGCACGTCCCCGCGCTGTCGCCCGCCGCCCAAGGACAAGTCGGCATCGTCAACGCAAAGAACATCTGGCGGGCAAACGAGAAATTCTGGGCCGAGCACCCAACGCAACTCAAGCAGGAAATCGTGTTCGCCAGCACCGGCGCCAAACTGAAAAACGACGCGCCCTGGAAATACGTCGAAGCCCTCGTCGGCAGCGGCATCCAAACCAATCCCCCCGCCACCAACAAAGCCGTCGAGGAAAGCGGACGCAGCTTCCACCGCACCGTGGATCAGATGCCCCCCGCCGAGGTGCTCAAGGACATCGAGCAAAAAGTGGATTTCCAGCACATGGAAGACACCCTCATGGAAGAAGGCCTCAAGAAATTCGCCGACCCCCAAAAAGCACTGCTCGCCCTGATCGCCGAAAAACGCGCCTCCCTCGCAAAAGCCGGCTGACAAGGCGCCTCCACACCCAGCCAGAACGCCTCGGCTAAATAGCCCGGCCATCCTGGCCGGAGTCCGCCGGGGTCGGGAGTCTTTTGCGACTGGGGAGTTTGCTTGTGAAATGGAGCAACCAGTCGCAAAGGACTCCCGACCCCTTCCTCGCCACAATTCAGAACCCCAATGTCGCCTACATCGTAACCCGCTGTTCGTGCTACCATGAGGGGCCACCCAGCGCGCCCGCCGAATTCCTTCCACAGAAAGCCGACGCCATGGCCGTCGATCCCTACGCTCTCTGCCCCTGCGGCAGCGGCAAAAAGCTCAAGTTCTGCTGCTCGGACCTCGCGCCCGACATCGAGAAGATCACCAAGCTCGTCGAGTCCGAGCAGCCGCACGCCGCCCTGAAGCACGTCGAAAAGCTGCTCGCCAAGGAGCCCGATCGCCCCTCGCTGCTCGACATCCAAGCGATGCTCCAGCTCTCTCTGCACGAGCACGATGCCGCGGCAAAAACGATCGAGCACTTTCTGCGCGTCTCGCCCGACAACCCCGCCGCCCACGCCCACGCCGCCATGCTCGCCGCTGACAGCGGCGACACCGCCCAGGCCGTCGAAAAACTCCAGGACGCCCTGGAGCGCACCGACAACGCCATGCCGCAGCGCGTGTTCGAAGCCATCGGCGCCGTCGGCCACGCCCTGCTCCTGGCCGGCGACTTTATCGCCGCTCGCGCCCTGCTGGTCCTGTACGCCGGCATCGCACCTCAGGGCGACGAACGAGCTCTGGAACTCTTGCTGCGTCTAAACCTCCAAGGCGGCCTGCCCCTCCTGCTGCGCGACGACCTGAAGCTCTTGGATCCGCCCGAGCGCTTCGCTGACGTCAACAAGGCCGCCTTCGAAGAGGCCAACAAACTAGCCCGTCGCGGCCTCGCCCGCCGCTCCGCCGCCGAGTTTGCCAAGCTCATTAACGAAGCCAATCCTCAGCCCGCCGTCGTTTACAACCTCGCCCTGATGAACGGCTGGCTCGGCCAAGTGGACAAGTTCGTCGCCGGCCTGCATCAATTCGCGCGGCTGAACGTCCCGCTCGACGACGCCGTCGAAGCCGAGGCCCTCGCCCAACTGCTCGACCCGAATCTGCACGACGCGCAGCAAGCCTCGGTTCGCCTCATCTATCCGATCAAGAACGAAGACGCCGCCATCGAACGATTGGCCTCCGACAAGCGCATCGAGCGCTACGAGCTGGATCCCGAGGTGCTCGACGAGGACGAAATCACCCGTCCCCGCAGCACGCACATTCTGCTCGACCGCCCCGTGCCGCGCACCGGCGCTGACCTCACCGTCGATCAATCGCCGAACATCCTCGCCTTCCTCAGCGTGTACGGCAAACGCACCGACCGCGATGCCCAACTGCACGTCACCACCGACCGCGGCGAGCACTTCGACCAGTCGAAGTCGCTCGTCGCCGAGATCATGGGCGACTCGATCGGCGGCGAAGAATCGAGCGAAATCGTCGCCGAAAAAACCGCCTCCGAGGAAGCCCTCAGTTGGCGCTGGCGCCTCCCCGAAGACACCCCACTGGCCAAACGCCGCGAGCTGCTTACCGAGCGGCGCCGCCAAGCCATCCTCCGCGACTGGACCGCGGCGCCGCGAGCCGCCCTCGACAACCTTTCCCCGCGTGACGCCGCGAAGCGACCTGACCTGAAAATTCCGCTCCTGGCCGGCGTCCTCATCATCGAACAAGCCGCCGTCAACCCCGACGAGCGCGAGTTGTTCGATCAATTGCGAAAAGACCTCGGCCTGCCGCCCGCCGAAGTCATCGACCCCGGCAACGTCGATTGGGACCGACTGCCGCTCGTCCGCATTCCGCGGATCGATCTGTCCAAAGCGCCCTTCGATCGCCTCATGCAGCAGTTCAATCGCGCCGCCATGACCGGCGCCGCGGTCGCAAGTTTGGCGCTGGCCAAGGAAATCGTCTCGCGAGACGTTCAGGGCGTCGATATCGGCCCCATTTATCGGCAGCTCATCCGCTCCGAACCAGACCCCGATCACGCACTCCAGTGGATCGAAAAGGCCAAAGCCTGGGCCGCAAATGCCAAGCATCCCGGCGGCGAATGGGCCCTCCTCGAGTTGGAGGTCCAAATCGAACGCGGCGACCCCGCGGGCGTGCAGAACGCGCTCAACGACATTCAAACCAACTACCTCAACGAGCCCGGGGTCGCCGACGCCACCTATCGTTTGCTCTACTCCGCCGGACTGTTGGCGCCGCGTCAGGCTCCAGGCGCCATGCCCGCCGGTCGCACGGCCTTGGAAACGCCCGCCGCCGAGCCAGGCCGCATCTGGACGCCCGGCCAGGAAGCCACCCCCGCCGGCAACAAGCCCGCGATTTGGACTCCCTGAGATGCGCGACGCTCAGGCCGAAGACGACCGCCGATACATGGCCCGAGCGCTACAGCTCGCGCGCCGCGGCGAAGGCTTCGTCGAGCCCAACCCCATGGTCGGCTGCGTGCTCGTGCATGAAGGCGCCATCGTCGGCGAGGGCTGGCACCAGCGCTTCGGTGGACCCCATGCCGAGATCGAAGCCTTAAGCGCCGCCGGTCCCGCCGCCCGCGGCGCCACGGCCTACGTCACGCTGGAGCCATGCGCCCACACCGGCAAAACGCCCCCCTGCACCAAGGCGCTCATCGCCGCCGGCGTCGCGCGCGTCGTCATCTCTCGCCGCGATCCCAACCTCTACGTCAAAGGCGGCGGAGTCGAAGAGCTGCAAGCCGCCGGCATCCGCTGCGACGTCGGCCTCCTCGCCGACGAAGCCACCGAGCTCATCGCCCCATTCACCAAGCTCATGACCGAGCGCCGCCCCTGGGTCATCGCCAAATGGGCCATGACCCTCGACGGCAAGCTCGCCACCCACACCGGCGACAGCCGCTGGATCAGCGGCGAAGATTCGCGCGCCCGAGTCCACCAGCTCCGCGGCCGCATGGACGCCATCATTGTCGGCCGCGGCACAGTCCAGCAGGACGACCCGCTGCTCACCGTCCGTCCGTCCGGCCCCCGCATTCCCACCAGGATCGTACTCGACTCCCTGGCCAGCCTGCCCATCGAAAGCCAGCTCGTGAACTCCTCCCAGGAAGCGCCGGTCCTGGTAGCCGCCTCCAGCGCCGCTCCGCCAGAGCGCTGCGAGCAGCTCACCGCCGCCGGCGTCGAAGTCTGGCAATCCGCTGCTCGCGAACCAGAGCACCGCTGGCTGGAGCTGCTCGGCGAACTCGGCCGACGCAACATGACCAACGTCCTCGTCGAAGGCGGCGCCAAATTGCTCGGCGCCCTCTTCGACTCCCAATCCATCGACGAAGTCCACGCCTTCATCGCCCCCAAGCTCGTCGGCGGCGCCGGTCCCAGCGCCGTCGCCGGCCGAGGCATCGCCTCCATGAGCGACGCCGTCCAATTAAACCGCCTCGCCGTCGAACAACTAGGATCGGACCTCTACCTCCACGGCCGCCTGTTAAAGAAACAATGACGCAGGGTGCCACTGGCATCTTGCCAGGCGAAGTGCCAAGCGAGTACCCACTTCTGCACTGGCAAAAAGCCAGTGGCACCCGTTCCAGTGGCCTCGTGGGTATCAATAGCCGCATTGTGGGCAAAGCACTAAACCAGCCATGAGCACCGAAGCCCAACCTCATAAAGACCTCGCCGCCGGTGAACCTTTCACCGCCGAAGCAGTCCGCAAGCACCTCCTCTTCACCCTCTCGCTGCCCGAGCGCGCCCTGCGGTCATCGGTAGCCGTCGTCGGCGGCGCCGTCCGCGAATCCGCCGGCCTGCTCGTCCCGCAGGCTCTCCGCGATAGCCAAACCTACCGCGTCATGGTTCAGCAAACGCTCGACTTCCTCGTCAGCGACGTCGGCGGCGTCGCCTCCAGCGCAGACCAACCCACCGCCGCCCCGCGCGTCGAGCAGTTCGTCGCCCGCAAAACCGTCGGCAACTTCGTCGAAATGGCCGGCATGGCCACCCTCCACCTCTCGCCGCTCCTGGTCCTCGCCGTCGTGAGCGACGTGGCCTACGGCTCCCAGGCCTACTTGAAGGAGCTGGCCGACGAACTCCAAAAGACCGGCGTCATCGACGAGAACTCCACCATTCACAACACCGGCGACTTGCTCGCCGCCATCGGCACGACCGCCAAGGCCGCCTCCACCGCCTTCGACACGCCGCCGCTGTCCCTCGAAGGCCTGCGCGAAACCGTCGAACAAACCGTAAGCGCGGCCCAACAAATGAAGGTCGCCGACGCCCTGCCGCAAGCCGAAGTCACGCGGATGTGGCAGGAAATGCGCGACCTCGCCGCCGCCGAGCACCTCAGCCTGCTGGACGTCTCCAGCGCGATGACGCTCCACGCGCTCGACAAGGTCGCGAACGTCGGCCGCGGCGCCCTCTCCTCCGTCCGCCTTGCCGGCAAACTCATCGACCGCCACGTCTTCGACTACTACGGCGCGGCGCTCAGCGACCTGCGCATCAACGGCTACTACGCCACCCTCGCCAAAGTCAGCGGCCCCTACGTCGAAGGCGTCTGGCAAAACTTCTCCACCGGCCGCTCCACCTTCACCGAAGAACTCTGCTCCGGCCGCCTGTTCGCAAAAAGCGCCCGCGCCGTAGCTCGCTGGCTCGGCTGTTCACCAGGGGAAGAGAACCACGAAGACACAAAGACGCAAAGAAACTCATAAAGGCAAAGCCCGAGATCTTGTGCCAATTCCTCTCACGAGCCTTTCTTCGTGCCTTAGTGCCTTGGTGGTTAGTCTTCTTTGTCTCCCCAAATCGTCGCCACCAACCGCCGCCGCCCCCCACGCTCCCGGTGCTCACAAAGATAAATCCCCTGCCAGGTCCCCAGGCACAGTTTCCCATTCCGAATCGGAATCACGAGTGAACACCCCAACAGCGACGACTTCACGTGCGCCGGCATGTCATCCACCCCTTCGCAAGTATGCCGATATGGAAAGTCCTCCGGCGCGATCGCCGAGAACGAGCTCTCCAAATCCCGCGGCACGTCCGCATCCGCGTTCTCGTTGATCGACAGCGACGCCGACGTGTGCTGCAGGAACAGGTGCAACAGCCCCACGCGAATCTCCCGCAGCTCCGGCAATTTCGCGAGAACATCCTCCGTCACCAGGTGAAACCCACGCGGCCGCGCCGCCAACTCAATCTGCTGTTGGACCCAACTCATAGTTGCCTGTCGATTCTGAAAAGTTGCGCCGCTGCTAGCACATTTTGCCGCGGCTGATTCGCAGTTCCGCCCACCAATTCGCCCAAAAGGAACACATTCGCGCATCTCTGGCTCGCATTCCCGCATTGTCCCCGAAAGTCAATAGGAAAAAACTTGACTTGACTTGGCAACTGGTAATAATCTTTTAATCCTGAGTTAATCGGCCGGCCCGTCGGTGGCGGCGACTGGAAGCGCCTCCCTTCGTTGAAGCACCTACCCAAGTTTCCCACCTTTGCCCTGGCCGGCCAAGGGATTCCACCGTGAGCGTCGCGATACGCGCACACTCGCGTTCACGCATTGACTGCAAGGCGACTTGTTGAAACTTAGAAGGTGACCAAACCATGCCCGATCCCAAGCTGAAGAATGTTTTCGAGGCCATCCTCAAGTACGGCCATGACGAAGATTTCGCTCCCCGCATCGACGACCAGTTCAAGGCTACCCAGGCCCCGGCCGGCTCCCGCGAGAAGCTCGACGTCCTCGCCGAACGCGTCCGCAGCGGCCAGCCCCTCTGGCACGAAGAAGATCGGGCCGACTACAGCGGCCTCACCGGCGCCGTCCGTCCGAGAGACTGACCGTAACGGCGGTTTTCAACCGCCGGAAAAGTAACGGTGGCTTCTAGCCGCCGCGAGAAAAAAACACGGCGGTTAAAAACCGCCGCTACATAAAAAAAGGCCGTCCAAGTCGAGCACTTGGACGGCCTTCAGTTTTTTTGCTGTATGTCCGCTTTACGCCGACTTCGACAACCCGCCCGAAACCACCTCGACTGCCGCCACATCCGCCGCCCCATGCGGCTCGAGCTCATCCCTCAAGACAAGCATGTCCCGTGGGGCGTCGATCCCCAGCCGGACCTTGTCGCCCGCCACCCGGACGACCGTAATCACGATCGAATCTCCCAGCTTAATCCGTTGCGACTGCTTCCTCGACAACACCAGCATCGTAAACCTCCATGCTTCGCCGCGGGTTATGAACTTATGTATACTATAGCCAGCCTCGCGGCATCCCGCAATGCCGCGGAGCAAATATTTGGCTTCAAAGTTCTCCTGCCGCCTCCCTCAACTCACATCAGCGCCCGACGCGCTAGCGTCCGGTTCTCGGCGTTCGTCCCACTTGCTAGCTGACTTGGTAAAATAGGAGGGCTGGCGACGAAATACTGTATCGGTAACCCCCGCCAGCTAGCTGCATCCGCCGTGTGAAGATTTATCTATACCGCGCAGAGCGCCTTCAAGGGCGCGCACCCGCCTCTTCACATGACCGCGACCGCTCCTCGCGATCGCCCGTTTAGCCGCGACCCGAAGGTCCTCCGCAGGCGAGCGCGTTGAAAACTCGTAAAAGCGCTCGGCGCTCACGCCCGGCCAAAAGAAACCCTCGTACTGAACACCCGAACATTCTACAATGCTAGCCCATTCCGCGCGGGGAAATGCTCCGCTCAGGCGCGTCAGATCAGCCCAACCCGCCCGTTCTTTGACAACGTAATCGCTGACACACGAGACGGTCGCCACGGCGCGACCGTTCTTTCCCAGTTCTTTCCGTTCTTTCCGTTTTTTCACACGCTCAAAACGGCCCCCGTGGAAAAAACCTCCGGCGGCGCACGAGAAAAAACGCCGAGAATGGCAGCCTCAACCGGCCACGCGGCCCAAAAAAAGAAGCGGGTTTTTTTCCGATCCCTAGATTTTCCCCGCACCCAGGAAAAAACCAAAAACCGGAAAAAACCCGCCGCCACAAGACGCAGCGCAAACCACTAGCCGGAGGGACACGCCCTCCGGGCCGACCCAAGAGCCCGCCCTCACTCTGGAAATATCCCCGCCCCGAACCCCTCGCCTTGCGGCGTACGGCTCGCCGAATTCGCCGACGGCCGCTGCGGCGCCGAACGCCCGTCCCGCACCGGCTCGCCCGCATAAGGACGGCTGTTGCCGAAGTGCGAATTGTTCCGCTGGTGCGGCGCATCGAGCCGCCTGCCGTCAGCCATCGCCGGCGGCCCCGGCCGCTTGTATTCGCCGTAGTCGAGGTCGAAGTCGTCGTACCTCGAGACGTATTCCGGGTCCTTCGCCCGCTCGAGTTCTTCCGAGTATTCGCGAACCACGACGTCCTGAATCATTTCGCGGCACGCGGAATTGATCGGGTGCGCGATATCGGCGTACAGCTTCGCCCGGCCGTCGGCGTCCAGCGGCATCCGATCCGCCGCCAGGCCGTTGCCGCACTGGTTGCAGAACTGGGCTCGCAAATGGTTCTTCATGCCGCACCGCGGACAGTGGGCCGTGAGCTTCCGGCTCGGCATGGCGACAAAGGGGCCGCTCGTCCCCTCGATGATCTTCAAGTCCCGCACCACGAAGCAGTTGTCGAAGGTGATGGAGCAAAACGCCTTGAGCCGTTCGCCGGGCTCGTCCATGAGTTTGATCCGCACCTCGGTGATTTCCACGGCAGTTCTCCTTGCGAGGTAGAAAGCTTAGCGGCAGGTCGATGTGGCAAAGACGGTCCCCAAGTTCGCAGCCGAGAGAAGTCCGGCAGCCCGCCGTGCCTGGCGAGCCGACCGCATGATCCCGAAATAGGCCGACCCGCTGCCGGTGAGTAAATGCGCGCAGCAGCCGATGCTAGCAAAGGCCATGCCGAGCCTTTCGATCCACGGGCATAACCGCGCGGCCGCGGATTGCAGGCGATTGGTCATCCATGACCCCGCGGCGGCGAGCGATCCCGATTGCAGATTCTTCAACAGTGCTTCGAGCCGGCGTGACGATTCTTGCTGCAACGCGGAGTCGAGCGGTTGCGCCGCGAGTTCCCGATAGGCGGCGGCTGTCGGCACCCCCTCGGGCGGGCACACGACGACGACATCCAGTCTCGGCGTTCCAACAACCGGCTCAACGCGCTCCCCGCGCCCCCGGCAAACCGCAGTCTGCCCCGCGAGGAAAAACGGCACGTCGCTACCCAGCTGGGCCGCCATTTCGGCGAGACGGGCCCGGGAATAATCAATCCCCCACGCGGCATTGCACAGAACCAGAGCCGCCGCCGCATCGCTGCTCCCGCCGCCTAAGCCCGCCTGCGCCGGAATGCGTTTGGTGAGAACAATCTCCCCGGTCGGCTCTATCCCCGCCGCCGCCGCGAGAAGGTGCGCGGCCCGCCACACGAGATTCCGCTCGTCGATCGGTACGGATTCGCCAGTCGCCACTGCGGACGAAGGATCCAATCGCAACGAGAACCTACCGGCGTCGCGACCGAAATTCGGATGCCACTCAAGCCGGTCGTACAGCCGAATCGGCGACATGAGGGTTTCCAACTCGTGGAACCCATCGTCCCGGCGCCCAAGTACCTCCAAATAGAGATTCAGCTTCGCCGGAGCGAACACCTCCCAGGCTCTGCCGAGATTACGAGCGAACATACGCAGCCCCATTCCCTGAGGGCGTTTAACCGGCGGCTTCCAGCGACCCGAGCTGGTTCAGCCGCATCGGCGAGCAGTCCGTGCCAGCGCGCGCGACTTTCGTCCGCGGTCAGTGCCGCTAACGGCGAAACACGGATGTCGTATCGTAAATTCGACCCTCACGCGTGCTCGAAGGCCATGCAACGCGTAAAAACCGAAACGGTTAGTTACAATTCGTATGCTCGCAAGACCAGGCGACGGAGAATTTTAGAGCCGCGAGAAAATGCAGTCAACGCAAGTATTTTGGTGTGCTGGGCGACTGATCCGGATGGTTTACCGGACTTTTGCCGGTTCGCCTTTCAACACCGCGGCGGCAATTTGCCGGATTTCGGCCTGAACGGCGTCGATCGGCCGGTCCGCCGGGATCACATGGACCGACGGCCCCATGCGGGCCGCTTCCGCCAGAAAACCGGCCCGCAGTTGCTTCCGGTAGTCGGCGCCCCGGCTTTCAACGCGGTCGAGATTCCGGCCGACTCGCTCCAGGGCGGACGCCGGCTCCATGTCTAGCAGAAAGGTGCAATCCGGCCTGGCGCCATTCACGGCCTCGTCGCCGACGCGGCGGACCGATTCTACGTCCAGTCCGCCCCCGTATCCCTGATAGACGATATTCGCCAGTAAATAGCGATCGCTGACGACGGTTTGCCCTGTAGCCAGGGCTGGCCGAATGACCTGATCGACCAATTGAGCCCGCGCCGCCATGTAGAGCAGCATTTCGCTGCGCGGCCCGATTTCGACGGACTCGTGGCTGTGCAGCAGGATCTCCCGAATTTGCTCGCCGAGCGGCGTGCTGCCGGGGTCGCGGCACACGACCGGTTCGCAGCCCTGAGCCGTCAGCCACTCGCAGAACAGCTTGAGCTGCGTGCTCTTGCC
>JAICUM010000400.1 GCA_025935855.1 Pirellulales bacterium
GGGTGTGTGCTGGTGGTGGACCGGGGGGGGTGGTACATGGTGTTTTGTCCGCCGTCGAATTTGTGGCAGCCGGTTGTGGGGGGGGGGTTTTATGGGGTGCGGCGGGGGGGGGCTAAGCCGCAAGCGGCGGATATGTACGGGCGGGGTATTGATTGGGCGAAGCAGACGGTGGAGTCGTTGTGGAAGTTGGCGGGCGATCCGCGGCCAGGCATGAGTGAGCGGGCGATAGCTGCGTTGGTGAAGCGGCGGGAGTCGCCGGAGCTCAAGAGCTTTTTGGAGAAGTCAAACTCCAAGCCGACGGATGCGATTCTCGGCGGCGGAGGCGGCGCTGACGCAGCGCGGGCGGCGCTGGCGCGAAGTTGGGCGTTGGTGCGGATCGACACGGAGGAATCGCGGGCGGTTGTGCGGCGATTGCTTGATCATGGGGACGAGCATGTTCGGCATGTCGCGCTGCATGGGGTCAGTTTGGTGCGCGATGCGGCGGCGAGTGAGCGGCTTAAGAAGATGGTCGTCAGCGACGTGCCGGCGAATCGGCGGGCAGCGGCGGAGGCGCTGGGGCGGATTGGCGATCAGGCGGCCGTGCCGGTGCTGCTCGCCGCGGCGACGAACGCCGATGATCGGATGCTGCAGCATGCGGTGATTTATGCGCTGATTGAAATTCATGATGTGGCGGCGACGGCGGCGGGGCTCAAAAGCGAAGAGGCAAGCACAAGGGCGGCCGCGGCGATTGCGGTGGATCAGATGCCCGGCGGCAAGCTGGAAGCGGGGCAGGTCGTGCCGTGGTTGAGTGCGCCGGACGACACGCTGCGGAACGCGGCGACGTGGCTGGTGGGGCGGCATCCCAAGTGGGGCGGAGCGCTCGTGGCGTGGTTTCGGGAACAACTTACCTCCGAGGCAGGGCAGGCGTCGCTGGAGGCGGGAGTTGCGTCTGCGTCGCGGCTTGAATCGATGCTGGTTCAATCGGCGGGAAATGGCGAAGTTCAAACGCTGATCGCCGAGACGGTTAACTCCGAGAATTCGGCGCCTGCCGCGAGGCAGCTTGCGCTGCGCGTGATGGCGGCCGCGAAGTTGAAGGCGCCGCCGCAGTCGTGGGCGGCGGCGATTGCCAAGGTGCTTGAATCGGACGATGAAAGCCTCACCGCGTCGGCGGTGGAGGCGGCGCGTGCGATCCCAGCGGCGGAAATGGCGCCGGCAGGCTTGGACAAGGCGTTGGTAAAGATTGGGGACAACGCGGGGTTGCCGCCGGAAGCTCGCATCGCGGCGCTCGCCACGGTGGCGGCGGGCGGCGCGAAGCTCACGCCGCCGCAGTTCGGGTTGCTCCTGTCGGGTCTCACGGCGGATTCGCTTGCCGCGCGGGCGGCGGCGGCGGATGCGTTGTCGCGCGCTGCGCTAACGCCCGAACAGTTGAAGGCGCTCGCGGCGGCAATCAAGTCGGTGGCCCCGCTGGAGCTCAATCGGTTGTTTGCGGCGTTCGAGCGCTCGGCGGATGAGAAAACCGCGCATGAGCTGTTGGCGTCGCTTCGCGATTCGCCGTCGCTGGCTGCGGTGCGCGCCGATCTGCTGCGGCAGGCGCTGGCCAAGTGCGGGCCGGCGATTCAGAAGGAGGTGAATGAGCTCGAAGCGCTCGTGAACGTGGATGCCGCGGCGCAGCGGAAGCGCATCGAAGAGCTGCTGCCGCACATGGCGCGGGGCGACGTGCGGCGGGGCCATGCGGTGTTCTATAGCGCGAAGGCGGCGTGTACGGCGTGCCACAAGTTGGGAAACGCCGGCGGGCTGGTGGGGCCGGAGCTGACCCACATCGGCCAGGCGCGCACGGAGCGCGACCTCTTGGAGTCGATACTTTATCCGAGTCTGAGCTTTGTGCGCAGCTATGAACCTGTGGTGGTGCTCACCGCGGACGGGAAGGCGATCAATGGGCGGATTCGCGATGAGACGAAGGAAGCGTACACCGTGGCGACGGGGCCGAACGCTGAGGTCGTCATTCCGCGCGAGGAGGTAGAGGAGATCCGGCCGAGCACTGTGTCGGTGATGCCCGCGGGATTGGATAAGCAGCTCAGTGAGCAGGAGTTGGCGGATTTGGTGGCGTTTTTGCGGAATGCGAAGTGAATGCGACCGTTCTGGTTCTACGATTTTCCGCAGATGACGCAGATTGACGCAGATGAAGACGAAGATTTCAGATCTGAAATTTCAGATTTGAGATTTGAGGTTTGAATAAATCAGGGGCAGGAGAGAAACAAATAAATCGTAGAACGTGCTTGTCATGGCGGGTTGTTGTTCCTTTGAATATCTGCGCTAATCTGCGCCATCTGCGGACAATTCTTTTTTTCCCTTGAAATTACGCCGGCTGAATGCGCTCGATGATTTGGCCGGATTGTTTGTGGCGGAGGATGAGCTTGAGCGTGCCGTCGAGCATGCGTTCTTGTTTGATGAGGAGATGCTCGGCGTCGTAATCTCGGGCGGCGGCATCCGTTTGCACGCCTTCGCCGCCGCGCCAGTTTGTTAGCTTGACCGGCTCCCAGCATTTGCTCTTTGCGGAGGCGTACGCGGCGTCGATGATCGCGTTGACCACGTAGCCGTCATAAAAGTCTTCTTGCGGCGGGCGGCCTTCGTCGATCGCGTTGAACATGTCGGTGAACATTTCGGCGTAGCCGAGGGCGCCGGGCTCATCGCCGACGGGGAAGACCCAGCCGGCATTTGTCTCGGCCTTTTCGGCGACATAGCCGGCCTGGCCGGTGGTGTACATCTCCATGCCGGTGCGGAGCCAGTGGTTCAGCCAGATGGTGCCTTCGGTTCCGGCGACCTCGTCGCGCAGGTCCATGCCGCCGCGGAAGGCCCAGCTCACTTCGAACTGGCCGATGGCGCCGTTTTCGTAGCGCACCAGTCCGATGGCGTGGTCCTCGGCGTCGATCGGATGGACCTGCGTGTCGGCCCAGCACATGACCTCGGCGGGGCGAATGCCCTTGCCGATGAAGTTGCGGGCGATCTCGATGCAGTGGCAACCGAGATCGACGATGGCGCCGCCGCCGGAGAGTTCGGGCTTCCAGAACCAGTCGCTGTGCGGGCCGGGGTGCGCCTCGCGCGAGCGGACCCACAGGACCTTGCCGACGGCGCCTTGGCGGACCGAGGCGAGCGCGGCGAGCGTCTTGGGGGTGTAGCACAGGTCTTCGAGATAGCCGTGGAAGACGCCGGCCTGTTCGACGGCTTCGAGCATGCGCTGGGCTTCGGCGGCGGTGCGGCCGAGGGGCTTGGTGCAGAGGATGGCCTTGCCGGCCTTCGCGGCAGCGAGCACGGCTTGTTCGTGGAGGTGATTCGGAAGGGCGACGATGACGGTGTCGGTGTGTTCGTCGGCGATCGCCTCGTCCAGGCTTGCCGTGTGCGATGGGACGCCCCATTTCTCGGCGAGGGCTTTGGCGCGTTGCGGCGAGCGCGAGTAGACGGTGTGAACGCGGTCGCGGCCGCGGTGGCCGTGAAGGGCCATCGTGTAGAACGTGCCGATGAGGCCGGCGCCGAGGAGGGAGATTTGGTGCATGACGGAGAGTGGAACAAAGGAAACATTTCACCGGGCCAGGATGGCCCGGCTATATAGACCGGCCATCCCTGGCCGGGCGCGGTTATCATAGTACGAATGCGAATCGGCGTCTTTGGCGGGAGCTTTGATCCAGTACACCTCGGCCACTTGCGGCTGGCGGAGTGCTGTTGGCGGCAGGCGCGGCTGGACGCCATCGAGTTCATGCCGACGGCGCAGCAGCCGCTCAAGCCGTGGGGGCCGGTGGCGAGCGAAGCGGATCGCGTGGCGATGCTGCGGCTGGCCGCGGCGGATTGGCCCGCGTTTCGCGTTTCGACGATGGAAATCGAACGCGGCGGCGTGAGCTATTCGGTCGATACGCTACGGACGCTTCGTGCAATGAATCCAGCGGCGGAGCTATTCTTCCTGATGGGGGCCGATGCGCTCAATGAGTTTCCTGAGTGGCGGGAGCCGGCGGCAATCTGCGAACTGGCGACGCCGATAGTCGTGCGGCGAGCGGGTTCGCCGGAGCCGGACTTTGACGTGCTGCGGCCGATCGCTTCAGAGCCGCGGCTGGCGGAGATTCGCGCGGCTCAGGTCGAGATGCCGCCGACGCCGATCAGCAGCTCGGGCATCCGGGCGATGATCGCCGCGGGGGGCGATTGGCAGAAGATGGTCCCGCGAGCGGTCGGGGAGTACATCGAGACGCAGGGGCTCTATCGGGCTAGCACAATGGCGCGGTAGCCGATTTCTCTGATGCTAAGCCGCCTTGCGGACGTGTAGCATTTGCCCCAGGGCAGGGGACAAGGATCGCTGCCAAACGGCGGGCTCGCTGCGCAGGGCATCGACGACGTCGGTCAGTTGCTCGGCGACTGATTGCGTCACGTCCAAGAGCAGCCACTTCTTGCCGCCGAACATGCAATGTCCGCCGCCGGCGCCTTCGAGATACTCCTCGCGCACGGTGTACTCGAGTTGGCGGGCGACTTCGATGGCTTCTGCTAGCAGCTTGGCGGTTGGCATGACGGCTCCTGTGGGGCGGCGGATTGTATCGCGAACGGTTCCAGTCGCCCAGGCGGATTCGACGATACAGTTAGCGGCGACAACGTCTTATGTCATCGGCAGTTAAGTAAGTCGCGTCAGGCAGCCGCGGCGGCATGGCGAGTCTGCGGCGACTTGGCGGAGTTGA
>JAICUM010000130.1 GCA_025935855.1 Pirellulales bacterium
ACTGGTCGTTCGTGCCGCCGCAGAAGTCGCCGCTGCCGGAGGTTTCCGACGCGAAGTGGCCGCGGAATGAAATCGACCGATTCGTGATGGCCCGGCTGGATGCTGAAGGATTGAAGCCATCGGCCGAGGCGGATCGGCGGATGCTCATTCGGCGGGTGTACTTCGATTTGACGGGGCTGCCGCCGAGTGCCGAGGAAGTCGAGGCGTTCGTTGCGGATCAATCGCCGGATGCGTATGAGCGGCTGGTCGATCGGCTGCTGGCGGATCGGCACTTTGGCGAGCGCATGGCGCTTGTGTGGCTGGATGCGGCGCGGTACGCCGACACGAACGGCTTCTCGATCGACGGCGGCCGGCA
This sequence comes from Pirellulales bacterium, assembly GCA_025935855.1. Classification (GTDB taxonomy): domain Bacteria; phylum Planctomycetota; class Planctomycetia; order Pirellulales; family Lacipirellulaceae; genus Lacipirellula. The sequence continues at coordinate 356 of JAICUM010000130.1, forward strand.
CATGTGGTTGTGGCGGGATTGGGTGATCAACGCCTTCAACCAGAACATGCCATACAACGAGTTTCTCTTGGAGCAGCTCGCGGGCGATTTGTTGCCGAACCGCACGGAGGCGCAGCTCATCGCCTCGGGCTTTCAGCGGAACAACATGGTGACGCACGAAGGCGGCACGATTCCTGAAGAGAATCTGACGAACTACAACGCGGATCGGGTCAAGACGCTGGGCGAGGCGGTGCTGGGGCTGACACTGGGTTGTGCGCAGTGCCACGATCATAAATACGATCCGATCACGCAGCGCGACTATTATCGGATGTTCGCGTACTTCAACTCGGTGAGCGACTCGGGGCTGGACGGCAATGCGGGAATTAATCCGCGGCCGTACATTCAAGCGAAGACGGTGCTGCCGACGGATGAAGTGCCGGGGCTGAAGAAGCGAATTAAAGAGTTAAAAGATCGGCTTGCACATCCCGACGACGCTGCGCTTGCCGCATGGGAACAGGCGGAGCGCGAGGCGCTCGCGGCACGTGGCAAGGATTTGGAATTGCATCCGGCGGAGCTGATTAAAGTGAGCACGCCGAATGCCGGCGGCGGGTTTGACATTGTCGAGAAGCGCTATGTGAAGATCGCCGGCGCTGGCGGGCTGGTAGCTTATGACGTGTCGATGAAATTGCTACCGATCGAGAAGCCGGTGACGGGTATGCGGGTGGTGTTCGATCCGGATCCCCAAAGAGCGGAAGGCGGCTGGGGGTTTGGCACGCTGCCGGCGGAACACCCAGGGGAAGCGCCGAGCAAGAAGGGAACGTTCGTGCTCACTTCATTCTCGGCGAGCGCTGAGGCGGTGCCGGGCGACCAGGTGAATCTTAATCTGCTCAAGGGCGTTCGGACGGTCACGGCTAACACGTGGCGGGAAGACCACCGGCCGGAGACGGTGCTCGACACGCGCGACGACGGCTGGGCGCCACGCAGCTCGTATGAGGGGCCGGTGTATTTGACGGTCACGTTTGATGAACCCATCGACTCGGTGAAGACGCCGTTTGTCACGATTCAAGTAAACTTCGGGGTGAACGCGCCGCTGGTGGCGTCGAAGTTCGAGTTCTTCGCGGTCACGGGCGCTGACGACGGCAGCGATTTGCCGGCGGAGTTGATTCCGCTGGTGCAAACGCCGTCCAAGGAGCGGCGGCCTGATGAGGAAGCACGCGTTCGCGATTACTTTGCCCGACATGCCGAGGCGACCAAGGCGACGCGGATCGAGCTGGCCAATCTCGAAGAGCGCTTGCGGGTGCTGACCGAGAAATTCACGACGATGGTGATGGACGTCGCCGAGACGCCGCGCGTGACGCACATTCTGGAGCGCGGCAATTATGCGTCGCCCAAGGAGGCCGTCACGCCGGGAACGCCCGAGGTGCTGCCGCCGCTGCGGGAGGGGGCGCCGAACAATCGGCTGGGGCTGGCGCAGTGGATCATCAGCCCGGCGCATCCGCTGACGGCTCGCGTCGCGGTGAATCGGTTTTGGCAGATGCTTTACGGCGACGGCCTGGTGCGCACGCCGGCGGATTTTGGAAATCAAGGCGACTGGCCGACGCATCGCGAGCTACTTGATTGGCTGGCCGTCGATTTTCAGGAGAGCGGTTGGGACACGAAGGCGATGATTCGCAAGATTGTCACCTCGGCGACGTATCGGCAGACTTCGGCGACTGTAGCCGCGTCTCTCCGAGACGCGGATGCGAGTCCGACGCGGCGAACTCGGCTACCGGGGGATTCGAGACTCGGAGAGACGCGGCTACAGGAAATCGATCCGGGCAATCGGCTGCTGGCGCGGGGGCCGCGGTTCCGGTTGCCGGCGGAGTTTATTCGGGACGAGGCGCTCAAGGCGAGCGGGCTGTTGGTCGATCGCCTCGGCGGGCCGAGTGTGAACCCCTACACGCCGGGCGACCCATGGCGGGAGATAAGCCACTACGGCAGCTCGCCGGCGACGGCCCAGACGTTCGTGCAAGACCACGGCGAGAAGCTGTACCGGCGGTCGCTGTACACGTATTGGAAGCGCACCAGCCCGCCGCCGAACATGGCGGCGTTCGACGCGCCGAATCGCGAGATTTGCGTCATCCAGCGCCCGAGCACGACGACGCCGCTGCAGGCCCTGGTGCTGATGAACGACGTGCAGTTTGTCGAGGCGACACGGGCGTTTGCCGAGCGGGTGCTTGGGCATGGGAAGGACGACACGGCGCGATTGCGGTGGGCGTTTGAAGAAATCACGTCGCGGCCGCCGTCGGAGGAGGAGTTGTCGGTGCTCGCGCGAGCGCTAAGCCGCGAGCGGCAGCGGTACGAGAGCGACCCCACGGCGGCCGAGGCGTATTTGGCCAACGGCGAATCCCCTCGCGACGAGCGCATTCCGGCGGCGGAGCATGCCGCGTGGTCGCAGGTGGCGGCGACGATTTTTAATTTGAGCGAAACCGTCACGCGGAATTAACGAGTCGGAAGAGTTCGAGACATGCAGCAGATTAGCCGCGACAGCGGCGGCAGCGCCTAGCCGTGGGCGTAAGCCCACGGATACGGCGGCATGAAAGAAACAAAGCCGTGTAGCGGCGACATTTATCGATTCACGGTTCAATGTCGCCGCTACGCGGCTCAGATTCGGGTTGCATGATTGACCGTGGGCTTACGCCCACGGCTAGGCGCTTTCGCCGCTTGCGCGGCTAGGAGCTGACCATGACGCCGATTGGCGATTTTCAAAGCAATCTCAACCGCCGCACGTTCCTCGGACGCACCGCGGGAACGGTCGGCAGCGCGGCGCTCGCGACGCTCATGGCCCCCCGAGCCATGGCCGCCGCTTCACCGTCGTCCCTCGGCCTGCCGGAGCTGCCGCACTTCAAGCCCAAGGCCAAGCGTGTCCTTTGCCTTTTCCAATCCGAAGGATTCTCGCACGTCGATCTGTTCGATTACAAACCCTCGCTCGACAAGTGGCACGGCAAAGAGATCCCGCCGTCGGTCAAAGGCAACCAACGGCTTACCGGCATGACCAGCGGCCAGGGCGCCTACCCGGTCGTCGCCCCCATGTGGCCCGGCCGCTTCTGCGGTGAGCAGCGCACGTGGATGAGCGACCTGTTGCCGCACATGCAAACAATCGCCGACGAGCTCTGCATCGTGAAGTCGATGCACACCGAGGCCATCAACCACGACCCGGCCATCACCTTCATGAACACCGGCAACCAGCAGCCGGGGTACGCAAGCATGGGCGCGTGGGTGAGCTACGGCCTCGGCACGGAGAACGAGAACCTGCCGACGTTCATCGCGATGGTGTCGCAAGGCTCCGGCAAAAACCCGGGGCAGCCGATTTTCTCGCGGCTCTGGGGGAGCGGATTCCTGCCCTCCTCGCATCAGGGCGTCAGCCTGCGGCCGGGCGCCAATCCCGTGCTCTATCTGCAAGACCCGCCGGGGACGAACCGCCAGCAGCGGCGGGCGATGCTCGACGACCTCGCCCAACTGAACCAACTGCGGGCCAGCGAGCTGGGCGATCCGGAAACGCTCGCCCGGATTCACAGCTACGAAATGGCGTTTCGGATGCAAACCTCGGTGCCGGAGCTGACCGACACCAGCGACGAAGCGGCGGCAACGCTGGCCAGCTACGGTCCTGAGGTGGCAAAGCCTGGCAGCTACGCGGCGAACTGCCTGCTGGCCCGCCGGCTCTTGGAGCGCGGCGTGCGCTTCGTGCAGCTCTTTCACCGCGGGTGGGATCAGCACATCGCGATCAAGCGGCAGCTTCCCAACCAGTGCAAGGACGTCGATCAACCCACCGCCGCCCTCATCAAAGACCTCCGCGAGCGCGGCTTGTTGGAGGACACGCTTGTCGTCTTCGCGACGGAGTTCGGCCGCACCGTCTTCTCGCAAGGCGCGCTCGGCGACCCTGGCATGGGCCGCGACCACCACGGCCGGTGCTTCACGGTGTGGCTGGCCGGCGCCGGCGTGAAGGCCGGCATGGAATACGGCCGGACGGACGACTTCTGCTATAACATCGTTGAGAATCCCGTCCACCTGCGCGACCTGCACGCCACGATTCTGCACTGCCTGGGCATCGACCACTCGCGGTTCACGTACAAGTTCCGCGGGCTGGATACGCGGCTCACCGGCGTTGAGGAAGCGCATGTGGTGCAGGGAATCCTGGCGTAAGTTCGTCGGCGTTCAGCCGCAACGCGGCGACGGTACAAAGCCAGGGGTGTAAACCCCTGGATAGACGCCAAATACAACAATGAAGCTCCAACGGAGCGACTGTATGTGGATGTTCTGCTGTCGCCCCGCTGGGGCTTAAGTTCTGTAGTTTGTCGCTTTTTCCAGGGCCTCGCGCCCCTGGCTATTCACTGTCGGCCCGTTGGGCCTCGCCCGCAGTAGCGGCGGGGCTAAATGTTCATTTATTAGGGAGGCGCTTCGTGGGGGAACATCTTACGCGGCGGGAATTTGGGGCGGCGTCGATGGCAGCGGCTGCGGCGCTTGCGGCGGCGCCTTCTGTGATTGCCGCGACCTCTGATCCGGGCGCTTCGTCGAAGAACCGCTACTGCGCGTTCGTCAAATATCTTGGCGAGCTGAAGTATGATGAGCTTGCCGAACGCATCGCGGAGCTCGGCTTCGGCGGCGTGGAAGTGACCTTCCGCACGAAGGACGGCTACGTCAAGCCGAAGGATTCGGTCAAAGAAGTCCCGCGGCTGAAGAAGGCTCTTGAGAAGCAGGGACTCGGGATTACCATCGCGACGACGGATTTCTTGAGCGCCGATCAGGAGTACGTGGAAGACACGCTCCGCGCGCTGGTGGATAGTGACGTGCAGCGCTACCGGGTCGGCTTTTACCGCTACGACCTGAAGCAGCCGATCGTCGACCAGATCACGGCGATCAAGCCGAAGCTCGCCAGTCTGGCGGAGCTCAACCGTAAGCTCGGCATCAGCGGCATGTATCAGAACCACTCGGGGGCCGACATGTTCGGCGCCACGATCTGGGACTTGTACTATCTGCTCCGCGATCATCCGCCGGAGGAGCTGAGCTGTGTCTACGATCTGCGGCATGCGACGGTCGAGGCCGGCGAGGCGTGGCCGATGCTATACCAGGTGATGAAGCCGCACATCACGGCGTATTCGGTGAAGGACTTCAAGTGGGGCTCGCGCCGCAAGAGCGTACACGTGCCGCTGGGCCAAGGCATGGTCGATCCAGAGTTTTACAAGGCGCTGGCCAAGTCGGACTACACCGGGCCAATTTCCGTGCATGTCGAGTACGTGAAGGAATCCGCCGGAGCGGATGCGCAGCTCGCGGCGATCAAGCGTGATTTCGAGACGCTCAAGAAGTGGATGACCGCTTGACGTAACGGCGACTTTTAGTCGCCGTGTAAAGTGCTTCAATGCGGGACCGTTGCAACGGCGGATAGACGGCGACTAAAAGTCGCTGCTACGGAGTCGTTCCGGCGACTTCGCGTTGGCGTTGTAGTTCGCGTTGCCGCTCGCGCTCGGGCGCCTGGCGGGCTTCTTCGAGGAGCGGCTCCAACCGCTCCTTGAGCGACGGATCCCGCCGGATCGCTTCGTCGAGATCGGCGACCGCTCGGGTCCAATTCTCGATCTTGAGATACGCTTCGCCTCGCAAGGCGTACGCGGCGGCGCTGGTCGGATCGGCGTGCAGCGCGTCGGTCGCGGCCAGCTCGGCGCGTTGCGGATTGCCCAGGGCCAAATAAGCTTTGGCCTGCATGCGATGAGCCTCGGCGGCCGTCTGGCCCCGTGCGGCCATGTTGAAATCCTCGAGGGCGGTGTCCGGAAAGCCCATCGCCAGCAGCGTTTCACCCCGGCGGAGATACGCTTCATAGAACTGCGGCCGCAGCGCGATCGCCCGCGTATAGTCCATCAGCGCCTGATCGTATTTCTTGGCCGTCTGGTTCGCGCGGCCGTCCTCAAACGGTTTTTGTGCTTCGTCCACCACCGGCTTGGCAACGGTTTGCTGGACGGCGGAAGTTGTGCCCGCGGCGGTGGGCGTCGCGGTCCTCTCGGCTTCGGCGTTGGCTTGTTGCTCGACGAATTGCGGGTTGAGATCGCGGGCCTTCGTAAGCTTGGCCGTCGCGGCGGTGATATCGCCGTCGTCGGTGAGCTGCCGGCTCCAGCGATAATAGGCTTCGCCCAATTGCGGCCGAACCTGGTCGGCGAGCTGCGGATTCTCCTTGAGCGATTGTTCCAAATCGGCGACCGCCCGATCGTACTGGGCCCGGCGGATGTAAACCGTGCCGCGTGTGTGGTACGCCGCGGCGTTGTGCGGCTTCAGGCGAATCGCCTGGGTGGCGTCGCGAAGGGATTTGTAGGTGTCGCCCAGCGCGATGTATGCCTGGGCGCGGGCTTCGATCGCATCGGCAAACAGCGGCGCCAGGTCGATGGCCGCCGCGAAGTCTTCGACCGCCGTGTCGGGGAAACCCATCTTTAAATACGCCAGCCCGCGGTTGTAGTAAACGTCTGCCGCGTGTTGGTTCGTATCGGCCAATTGGTTCGGCCTGACGCCGGACTCCTTTAAAGCCGTGGTCAGATGCTCGACTGCTTGCTCATATTTGCCCTCGGCCAGAAGCCGCTTGCCGGTGGTAATCTCCGTTTCAGCGGGCGGAGCCGAGCTCGCTTGGGAACCGCCGTTCGCTTGAACATTGGTCGTTGCCGGCTCATGGCGGCTGCAGCCGATAACAGCGATACACAGCACAACCGCGATTATCGTCTTCGTGGCGAAAGAGTCTTCGGGCGATTCTTGACGAGTCATTTGACGGTCTTCCAACAAGACAGAGAGCGATGAGCGGGGCTCCTCTTCAGTATAGTCGCCGCCGCCAGGGCTCCTAGCTGGTCGAATCGCCGCCTGAATGCCCGATCAGCGTCGCTTGAGGAACTCCCGGATCGCCGCGTTCAGTTCCTCGACCCGCTGATCCACCTCTTCCAGGGCGCTATACGCTTCGGCCAGATTGCGACTGGTCCCGATGTGTTCAAGCCGCGCCGCGGCGCCGACTACTTCGTGAGCGCTCAACGACGAGGCGAGGCCCTTCAAGCTGTGGGCTGAGTGCTGCACGCCAGGAGCGTCCTCGGCCTTCACGGCGGAATGAATCCGTTCGATGATGCCCGGCGCGTCTTCGATATAGATCTGAACGATTTCGCGCAACAACTCGTGATCGTCGCCGAGTCGCTCCAAGGCGTCGGCGACGTCGATGACGGAACTTAGCGGCGCCTCGCGGCTGGCTCTTGCGTCCACGGTGCTCTTCATGAATGCACCACTCTTTGCTTGCGAAACTTAGAAGCCCAGCTCCCTCCGCCGCAGCCCGTTTGGCGAGAAGTTGTCAAATCGAAAGGCAAACACTGTGCCGTCTCCGCTCGCGACGATTCGCAAACCAAACGGCTCGGTCACGCGGACTCGAAAGGATCGCCAGCGAATGATCTTCGCGCGACCAGTGCGTCGGCGACGCAGCCTCTTTTCAGGCCGAATTGGTCATTGGCATACCACTTGCATTTGCCATCAGCCGCATGCTGAGCGACTTTCGCTCGGCCCCGCGAACCACGCGAAATCAATCGCACCACTTAAGGAACATGATTATGAATCGGGAATCTCAGCTGCGCCTGTCGCTCGCCGACCGCGCTGGAAAAATCAAGTATGGCATCTTCGCCTGGCTGATTGGCTTGCCGCTGCCCATCATCATCCTCGCCTTTTTCTTTCGGGGCTGCGACTTCTAAACCGTCCACCATCGTTCAAGGCCCGTGCGAGCCGCAGTCGCCGTAAGACCGGCTCGCGCGCGGCCATTAGGTTTCCCGCAACGCGGCACATAAGGGGATTAAAGATGTCCACGAGACTTGCACTACCGTTGGTCGCCGTTTTGGCTTTGGCGGTCATGGGCTGCGAACAGGGCACAACCAAAAAGGACGTTGCCCAGGCTCAAAATAAAGTCGTTAAGGAGCAACAAGACGTTCAAAAGGCTCAAGCCAATGCGCAGGAAAAGATCGCGGCGCAGGAGGATAACGTCGATAAGGCTCGGCACGAGGCCATGAAGCCGGTGATCGACGACAACGGCAACAATCAAAACCAGAATAAAGCGGACGCGAACGCCGACGTCCAAAAGGAAGAGCAGAAGCTCGACAAGACGAAGGCGGACGCCAACGCCAAGGTTCAAAAGGCGCAGGCCGACGTCCAAGAGGCCAAGTCGGACCTCCAAAACACGCAAGCCAAGTTCAAGCAGACACAGGATCGAGACGCCTTCGCAAAGCAAGTGGATCAGCAGCTTGCGGCGGCCGATCAGAAGATCGACCAATTAAAGAAGGATAAGGATAACGCCAAGGATAACCCGGCCAAGCAGCAGGTTCAGGACAAGATCGACAAGCTGCAGGCGCAGCGTGACCGGGTGAGCGACGCCGAGAAGGAAATGCAGAAAGCCGACGTCATGAAGTGGCAAGACCACCAGAAGAATGTTCAGACGCAGTTGGCTGAATTGGACAAGCTGATGAAGCAATAGCGCTGGCTGATTCGCTTCATCGCACAAGAGGTAGGCGGCTGGCGTCGGCGGCTCGGAGTAGCCGCTGACGCCTTTTTTCTTGGTAGCGGTGGCTTCCAGCCTCCGAATAACCTGCTGGGGTACTTTTTTACACGGCGGCTAGAGGTCGCCGCTACGGCCGGACTGGGAGCGCCACGCTTCTGCCCAAAGCCCACTGGCGGCGTTTCGGCCAGGCTGACAAACTGTCGCTCAGCCGATCTTCTCCGCGACCTGCGGCCGAACCGACACGGCCAGGACGCGCTCGACCGCGGCGGCGAGATTGGTCACCGTCTGCCCCGTCTCGGCGCACAGGCGATGCTCAAGCTCCGGTGCACAGGACTCGCACCAGTAGCCCACGACGATCGGAAGCTCCGGATAACGGCTGCGCACGCGGGTGCATAGCAGCCGGCTGTACCGCGGCGGCAGCGGGGGAAGGATCGAGATTGCCACGATTTCGATCTTTTGTTCCGCGATCAGCTCGACCAGCTCGCCCGTGAGCGATCCGGCCCCCGCGAGCTCCACTTCGAAGCCCTCGGCCTCGAGCAAGTGTTCGAGCATGGCGCCGGCGATCTCGTCCGCGTCATCGCGCAGCGGGATGCACATGACCCGCGGACGAGCTATAGAATGCTGGGCCGCCGCGCCAGCGGACCGCTCGCGGTCAGCGATTTCGGCCAATTCATCTACCAGCTCCCGGGCGGTTTCGGCGACGGCCGTTTCCTGTTCCTCGTGCAGCAGCCCCGCGTGCCGATCGCTTTCGGCAAGTTCCAGCGCCGGGATCAGCATCTGGTCATATACCTCCAGCAGCGACGACGCTTTGAGCCGTTCGACGGCGAGGTCACGAGCCTCATCGACGTCGCCGGCCAAGAGCCGTTGGTAGATTCGCTCCTGGGGCGACATCGGCACTTCATCGCCGAGCAGGACGGTGAGAAACTGCAATGAGGGAATGTACTTGGCCATCACAACCGTGCACACGGTGAGCGGCATTGCCAGCACGAGTCCGACCGGCCCCCAAATCCACGTCCAGAAGATGGCGGCCACGATGACGCCAACGCCGGAAACGCCTGTGCTGTGGCCATAAAGGAGCGGCTCGGCCACGTTGTTCACGATGAGCTCGAGCACCGTGAACCACACGACGACCATAATCGGCTGCCGCCAGCCTGCGGAGGTGGCCACGGAAACGAACAGCGGCATCGCCGCGGCCAGCCACGGCCCGATGTACGGCAGGAATCGCAACGCGAAACTCAGCACGCCCCACGTGATGGCGCTCGGCACGCCCAGCAGCCACATGCCAAGCGCGACCGCCACGCCGTAAGAAGCGTTGATCAAGAACTGCATACGCAGATACTTACTCACCCGTAGCGTGACGTCGGTGAGCGCCTCAGTAGTTGCGTGCAAGTGGGACGAGCCGAAGAGCCGCAGTAGCCGATTCCGCTGATCTTCGCGGTTCAGAAGAATGAAGATCACCAGGATGAGCGCGATGCTGCCGGTGGCCAGCGGCGACATGAGCGGGCCGAACCAATCCATCATTTGTCGCAGCGGCGA
>JAICUM010000361.1 GCA_025935855.1 Pirellulales bacterium
ATAAATCAGCCATCGAACCTTGCAAGGTAAACCAAGATGTTGGACGCAGCATTTGAGGCCCTGAAGTCCTACGACTGGGGCGCTGACGTGAAACTGCTCAAGCCGATCGACGAGGCCGTCGTCGCGTCGTCGGACGATGCGGCCGCGGCGGCGAAGATGGAAGAGCGGCTGGCCTCGGTGCTCGGCAGCGACGCGTCGCGCGATGCCAAGGACTATGTCTGCCGCAAGCTCATGCTCATCGGCACGGCGGCGTCTGTTCCGGCGCTGGCGGCGCTGCTGCCGCAGGAAAAGAATTCGCACATGGCTCGCTACGCGCTGGAACGTATGCCGGCGCCGGAGGCGGCCAAGGCGCTGCGCGAAGCGCTGCCCAAGCTGAAGGGCGAGTTGAAGATCGGCGTCATCTCTTCGCTCGGCGCCCGCCGCGATGCGGCCAGCGTGCCGGCGCTCGCCTCGCTGGTAAACGACACGGACGCCGCAGCGGCGGCCGCGGCGGCCACGGCCCTGGGCGACATCGGCGGCGCCGAAGCGGCCAAGGCGCTGACTGCCGCAAATCCGTCGGACCCGAACGTCAAAACGGCTTCTGTCGACGCCCTCCTGGTTTCCGCGGAGCGCTATCTCGCCGACGGCAAGAACATGCAAGCGCTGCCGATCTACAAACAGCTCAATGCGGCGGATCAGCCCAAGCACGTGAAGCTCGCCGCCACGCGCGGCATCCTGGCCTGCGCCGGTAAGAAAAGCTGAGGCCGTCCCTCTCGCATCGACATTCAGAATAGCCGCGGAGCTACGCTCCGCAGGCGACGTGGGATAGACATTCTCCACTTCTCCTGCGAAGCGTAGCTTCGCGGCTAGTGGTTTGAAATTGAGGTTTGCACGTGCATCGTTTTACTTGGGTTCTCCTTCTTGTGGCGATTGCTTCATGTGAGCGGAGCATTGCCGCGGAACCGTCCAGCAACGATCTCGTCCCCATGGTGCTGGAGCTGATCAACGATCCTGACAAGGACGTCCGCGCGCTAGGCTTCGAACAGGTAAGGACTGGAGCGCCGGGCGCTGAGGCGACCAAGCAGTTCGCGGCGGCCTTGCCGAAGCTCTCGCCGGAAGCGCAAGCGGGCCTGATCAGCGCGCTGGCCGAGCGGAAAGACCCGGCAGCGCTTCCGGCCGTGCGCGCCACGATCGCCAAAGCCCAAGACGAATCAGTGCGCGTGGCGGCCATTAGGGCGCTCGGAAGCCTGGGCAGCGCGGATGACATTTCCAGCTTGGTGAAACTGACGGCGTCGCCATCGAAGGCCGTCAAAGCGGCCGCTATCGACAGCCTCATCCGGCTGCCCGGCAATGAAACCGCGTTATCGATCGCCGCCGCGGCGGATGCCACGGCGCCCGAAGCGCACGTCATCCTGATTCACGTTTTCGCCAAACGCCGCGCGCGCGAAGCGGTTCCACATCTGTTGAAGGCCGCGGTTAATGACGACGCGGCCGTCCGCAAGGCGGCGATGGCGGCCCTCGGCGAGCTTGCTGGCCTCGACAACATTCCTGGCATGGTTCAAGGCGTCCTGAAAGCCAAGCCGGGCGCCGAGCGCGACGCCTCGGAGCGGGCCGTCGCCGAAGTGTGCAGCCGCGGCGACGCTAAGGATCAAGCCGTTCCGCTTCTGAACGACATGTCAAAGCTCAGCCCTGCCGACCAAAACGCCCTGCTGCCGACGGTTGGCCGCGTCGGTGGACCAGCGGCTCTCAAGGCCGTCGAAGCGGCGATTGCCGATGCTGATCCGGCGCGGCATGAAGCCGGCCTGCGGGCGCTGTGCAATTGGCCGGACGCCTCGGTGGCGCCGCGGCTCCTGGAGCTTGCCAAGTCAGACCCGCACCCGCAGCATCGTGCTCTGGCTCTGAAGGCCCTCATCCGCGTTGCTCCGTTGGCGGACGGCCGCTCGAACGACGAGCGGCTGACACTACTTAAGCAAGTCATGACGCTTTGCACGCGCGACGACGAGCGCCAGCAGGTGATCAAGCGCGCCTCCGCGATTCGCAGCATTGGGTCCCTGAGGTTCGTCCTCCCTTACATCGACAAGCCGGCGTTTGCCGAGCAGGCCTGCGAGACGGTGGTCGAGCTGGCCCACCACCGCGATCTGCGCGTGCCGAATGAGGCGGAGTTCAATCGGGCGCTGGATAAAGTGCTGGCCGTGAGCAAGGATCCGACGACCCGCGAACGGGCGACGCGCTATAAAAAGGGCCAAACCTGGGTGCGGCCCAAGGCGGCGTGATGTTTCCGGTGGCGTGCCTGTCATAGAATACGGGCATGACTCCCTGTCGCTACCGAACTGCCGCGTCGCACCTTGCTTTCGGTCGAGCGGTCGCCGCGTTTGGAATTCTTTTCCTTTTATTGTCCGCGCGATCCGTCGGTCAAACGGCGCCGCCGATTGCTCCGGTCGAGATTCAACCGCTGGCCGCGCAAGCCAAGCGCCTCACCACGGCGCTCGACAATCTCGGGGCGCCGCTCACCGCCGATCAGAAGCAGCGCCTCGAAATGGCCTTCACCGGCGTGACGGCCGACAAGGCGATTGCCGATATCGAAAAAGTTCTCGATCCGCTCTGCCTGGCGACAATCGAGATCAACCCCGAAAGCCGCGTCAAAGCCACGGCCGGCGCCGCGGGCCGAGAGCTCGTCGAGCAAGGCTGGCGCGTCTTCCTCGTGAAAGTTTACAACGAAGCCGGCGTCACGTCGGTGCTTCGCTGCACGAGTCCCAACGCGGCGTCCATTCACCAAGCCTGGGTGAATGATCCTGAGCCGAAGCAGACAATCACGCCCGCCGACGTGCGCGACCGCTGGATGGACGTCCAAACGTACGACAGCCCGCCGATGAACGAACGTCTCTCGGGTTTGCCGCTGGAATACCGCATTATCGAACTGTATAGCCGCGACCGCGGTCAGCGGGAGGCAAACCTAACGTTCGACATCGGCGGAAGCACGAAGGAATTGGGCGAACGCAACGAGGTGAACTTGCTGTTTGACGGCAAGCCTTCGACCGCGGTGAAGCTGGACATCCTCGATGAAGACGGCCAACCGACCACCGCGCAATTGACGTGCCGCGACGCGCAAGGCCGCGTGTACCCCGCGCGGTCCCGCCGGCTGGCGCCTGACTTTTTCTTTCAGGATCAGGTGTATCGTGCCAACGGCGAGTCGGTCCGGCTGCCCGCGGGAAGGTATCAAGTCGCCTGCACCCGCGGCCCTGAGTATCGCACGCTGCACCGGGAGATCGAGGTTCCAGACGCCGCGGAGCATACCGAGCAGTTCAAGCTCGAGCGCTGGATTCACCCCGCGAAGCTCGGCTGGTTCTCGAGCGATCACCACATCCACGCCGCGGGGTGCGCCCACTATTCATCGCCCACGCAGGGCGTCGAGCCGGCCGACATGTTCCGGCACATCGTCGGCGAAGATCTGAACGTCGGCTGCGTGCTGACCTGGGGGCCTTGCTGGTATTACCAGAAGCAGTTCTTTCAGGGCCAGGTGAGCGCGCTTTCGACGCCGACCAACCTCATGCGCTACGACGTCGAAGTCTCCGGCTTTCCCAGCTCGCATTGCGGCCACCTGGTGCTGCTGCGGCTGAAGGACGACGAGTATTCCGGCACGAAGCGCATCGAGGACTGGCCGAGTTGGGACCTGCCGATTCTGAACTGGGCGAAAGGGCAGGGCGGCGTGGTCGGCTTCGCCCACAGCGGCTGGGGGCTGGCCGTGCCGGCGACGAAGCTGCCGAACGACGATCTGCCGCCGTTCGACGGGATCGGCGCCAACGAATACATCGCCGACGTGACGCACGGCGCCTGCGATTTCATCTCGACGATGGACACGCCGGCCGTCTGGGAGCTGAACATCTGGTATCACACGCTCAACTGCGGCTTCACGACGCGCATCAGCGGCGAGACGGATTTTCCTTGCATCTATGAGAAGCGCGTGGGGCAAGGCAGGGCGTATGTGAAGTTGCCCGTGGGAAAGCCGATCAATTTCGACGCGTGGGCCGATGCCATTCGCGCCGGCCGCAGTTACACGTCCGACGGACTGGCGCATCTCATGGATTTCACGGCCAATGGCCTCGGCGTCGGCGAACCGGGAGACAAGAATCGGCCGAGCGTGCTCGCCGCCCATCAGGGCGACGCCGTGAAGATCACTGTCAAGGCGGCCGCGATGTTGGAAGAAACGCCGCGCGACGACATCCGCCAGCAGCCGCTCAAGGAGCGCCCGTATTGGCACGTCGAACGAGCCCGCATCTGCGACACGCGCAGCGTTCCGGTGGAACTGATCGTGAATGGCGTAGCCGTCGAGCGGAAAACAATCGAAGCCAACGGCAAGCTCAACGACGTGAGCTTCGAGTTCACGCCGGAGCGATCCAGTTGGATCGCCGTACGGATTCTCCCCGCGGCGCACACGAACCCCATCTTCGTCGAAGTCGGTGGCCAGCCAATCCGCGCCAGCCGGCGCAGCGCCCAGTGGTGTCTCAATGCGGTCGAGCGCTGCCATGCATCGAAGATGCCGCAAATTCGCGAGGCAGAGCGCCCGGCCGCCAAGGCCGCTTACGACCATGCGCGCAAGGTGTACGAACGCATCAAGACTGAATCGTTCGATGATGGCTCGCTCTGATTCGCCGGCTCGCCTGTCAATCAAAGTTCACTTGGCTTGCCATTGCTGCCGGATTTCGAACGACGCGAATCCGGACTTTTTCGAGCATGGCTGGCTACCTCGCGGCCAAATCGCTAATTTGAATTGTCTCCTCGACGGCGCAGCTTCTGCGTTTACCGTGGCATCGGCGCTCGGCACGCCGTTTGCAACCTGCTGCTGTCTCAAAAGTAAAGCGTTGCGCTTTCGGTGCGCAACAACTCCTCTAGAATGTGGTCGCCCGCACTTTTCAGAAATGGAGTCTGACCCATGTTTGCATTCGCTGCTGGTAACGATGCCCGTGCGCTTGCCCAGGCCACGTGCCTTGAACATCAAATCCTCGATCACGTGAAGCAGGCGCTGCGCGTGACGCTCGACTGGAAGGCGCCGTCGATTGCGCTGAACCGCAAGATGTCGAGCGTGCAGTTCACGACCAAGTCGTTCGCCCGCCATTTGCTACGGATGATGGATCTCGAAGAGACCGACGGCTACATGCAGGTCGTGCTCGAAGAGAAGCCGCACATGGAGCATCGCGTGAAGA
>JAICUM010000603.1 GCA_025935855.1 Pirellulales bacterium
GGTGCTGTAGTCGAATCCCACACCCAATTTCACCACAGCTGGCGTGGGGGGCGGCGAAGCAGGCTCGGCAGCGAAAGCGCTGGGCGTCAGAAGCGTGGCGATCGGAAGTGCGTACAGGAGGTTTTTCATGGTGGGCAAAGAAAACCAGGATCGCCATCAGCGCGGCGCCGCGGCCAACGCGGTGAGCATTGGCAACCGGCAAGGATAACCGACGCGCTGATTGCTTTCATGGAAAGTGTTGGGGCACCGCCTAGACCAAGCCGATCGCATGCGGTTCGGAGCAGGCTCGAAAATTTTCTCACGGGCGGACCCGGTACTTCTCCGGTCCTTCCAGATCGGCGCGTCGTTTCGCACCCAACCTTCTCAACAATCTCCCTCGGCAGCGCCTCGGGTCGTACTCGCCAACGCACCGAACTCAGCGCAAACGCGGCGGGGCCGTGGGCGCCGAGAAAACAACGAGGGCAATGCCGCCGACCACCACGGTGCTCGCGAGGTAGAAAGTCGGTTGCGGGTGTTCGTTGAACAGCACGTAGGCCATCGCGGTGGCGAATAGAAACTGGCCCACGTTGCAGAGGCTGACGATCTGGCCGCGGAAATGCCGCATCGAGAAATTAAGCAGGGAGTGTCCCACGATGGTGGGGACGAGTGCCATTCCCAGTAGGAGAGCCCATTCGCGGGACGACGTCAGTTCGAACGTAGGCAGCCAAGGAATGGCGAGCAGGAAGCAAAACAGGCCCGCCTGAAGGTACACGGGCACGACGTACAACCACAGCGATGGAAAGTCGCGGTTGGCGCGGCCGAGCGCGAGATACCACGCAAACAGAAGCATGGATACGAAGCACACCAGGTTGCCGGTAAGGCTGCCCGTGTGCGTGAGAGCATCATGGGCCGTCAGCAGCAACACGCCCGCAATCGCGATGAGGGTCCCGATAATCTCGGCGCGATTGATGCGTTCACCCACGAGTGAATGGAGGAAAAACGGAATCGCGATGGGTGAGAGGTTGACGATGAGCGATGACTGCGCGGCGGGAGTCATCCGGGCGCCGAAGGTCCAGGAAATAAAATGGGCGGCTAGGACGAGGGCGGGCACCGTGGTTCGCTTGAGATGAACGCGGGTGTAGGCCGCTCGGTGCCGACGCAGATCCCGCCAGAAAATGGGCGCCAGGAAAACCACCGCGAGCAAGAGTCGGATGGGCGCGATGAGAATCGGGTGAGTGTGACTGGCCTTGATTTGAATGACGGCCGTCGAGCACGCGAAGACGCCGAGCAAAAGGAGTACGTAACGCTTCGCCATGAGCGGCCGACGTTGCCGTCACCCGCGCCTGAGTCCAGTCGCGAGCGGTACGCTCGTTTCAGCCGACTTATCCAAAGAAAGGCGCGGTCGGACCGGCGCAGCGAAGGATTCAGCCGCCCAATGGCGCCGCAGCAAGTCGTCGGAGGCGACGCCGGTGTGCCACCCGCGAGAGGGGATAACGGATTCCGGCGTGATAAATGGTGAGGAGCACCAACATTCCGGCGACCGCGTAAACGAGACCCTCAATCGTGGTGGGCACGGCGGGCTTGAAGATGTTCGCCGTAGCGCGGGCAATTTCGACATCGACGTTGCGCATGAAAACGAAAGGTCGTTCCCACAAAGACGCGTTTTGAATGGCAGCTTGTGCCGACTGAAGCGCATCCACGCGAGCAACGGCTTCGGTCATGACGCCGCTGAGCTTGGCGACAGCCGGATCGGCATTGGCACTCGTTTGGGCAATCAGTCGATCGAGCGTTAAGCCGGATTGTTCAGCGACGTGCTGGAACTGCGCGAGCTGGCGACGCGCTTCGTCGAGGTGGCCGCCGAGTCGCTGAAGGTACTGCTGCATGAATTCGGGAATCTGCGAGAAGGCGATCGTCCCCAGCACGCACAACACCCGGTCGAGCACGCCGTCGCCCATGCTGAGCAAGAGCCGACTGAATTTCATTTCCCGAGCGTGTTTCCTGACCCGGACAACGCAAGCAGGGCTTGTCGGACCACGCTGCAAAACATGTTGGTTGAAGTGAAACCGGTTCGATCTGCGCGATTCGTTCCGCTCAACGGTCCGCGGTGAGCGGAACGCGAACGCCGCCCACCGTCGTTGTGCGATGCGATGTGATCAGTTCGGAGCATTTGGCCGGCTGCGATTATATCTTTCGAGCAGGGGATTCACGGATACGCCATGGACGAGAATGGAAAGGAGAAGAATGGTGAGCGTCAGGGATGACAAACGCTGCGCGAGTTCGTGGTTCAGTGCGCCGCTGTTGATGGCGAACATCAGATAGTAGACCGATCCAATGCCGCGGATGCCGAACCAGGCGACGGCGCCAAACTCAGCTCGGGAGAATCGCCCGATCGAGAAAAGGGGAAGGGCGGCGATGGGGCGGATAATCACGAACAGCAACGCAGCAAACCAGAAGGCTTCGAATGAGATTCCCGCGGCCATGATCGTGGCGCCGACGATCAACACGAGGGCGACTTCGAGCAGGTGTTCGAGCTGCTCGTTCGTCGCGAGCAAGACGCCGGCAACGTACGCTGGCGCGGTTTTAGGGTTGGCGGCGAGGGTCTCGTCACTTCGGTCGGTTTCGGCCATGGTTCGGTCGAGGACTTCATCGTCCGGACTCGCCTTGCGCTCGGTTGCCCGCAACGCCACCCCCGCGGCGAAAACCGCGAGAAAACCGGAGGCCTTGAATTCAACCGCGACTCCGTAGGAAACTCCAATCAGGCCGAGCACCAGGTATTCGCCAAACGCTACGGCTCTGGCCCGCTGTTTTTGCAGGTGCAGCATGAGGCGGCCTAGTCCCAAACCTGCGGTTCCGCCAATGGCGAATCCGGCCAGAATGGACCAGAGCACGTCGAACGTCCACCAACGCCAGCCGCCCTCACCCAGCTCGTGCTGCCCCATCAATCCCA
>JAICUM010000332.1 GCA_025935855.1 Pirellulales bacterium
GCTTCGACCGATTCGGTGTGGGAATCGATCGTCAACAACCCCTCGACCCGCGCCACCTTCACCCAAAACGTGAAGAACCTGATGCTCGCCAACAACATGACGGGCTTCAATCTCGACTGGGAGCGCCCCAACACCGTCTCCGAGTGGGGCAACTACACCCAGCTCGCCAAGGAAATGCAGGCCGCCTTCCCCGCCGCGTGGGAAGTCTCCGTGGACGACTACGGCTCGGCCGACAGCCGCTGGAACGACTCGCCGCTGTTCGATCCAACGGCCTTCGACCAGGTCGGTCTCATGGCCTACCACTACGCCGCCTCCTCGCAAAACACCTGGCTCAATCAGCACACGGCTCTGGGGTTCAGCAACTCGCAGCTAATCATCGGCATGGGCACGTGGGGCGACGGCGGCCCGGCCACGCTGCCGCTCAAGAATCTCGTCGCCGCCGATCCGAACCTCCCGGCCGACGCCACCAACTGGACCGGCACGGCGGTCGACGTCAACGGCGTCACGCGCACGGGCACGTGGGACATCGTCAGCCGCTATGAAGTCCGCGACAACGTTCAGCTCGCCCTCAACCGCGGCCTGGCCGGCGTCATGTGGTGGACCCTCAGCTACGACGCCACGAACAAATTCAGCCTGGAGCGCGTGGCCCAGCACTACGCGATGGTCAAGCGTAACGTCCCCGACCTGAATCTCGATGGCAAGGTGAACGCCGCCGACGCCAATGCCCTCGCAAACAACATGGGCGTCTCGCTCACCAACACCGGCACGGCAACCCCCGCGCAGTTCGAGAGCTTCTACATGAACGGCAACTGGGAAAAGGGCGACCACGATGGCAACGGCTTTGTGAACCAGGCCGACGCCGATTGGCTGGCTGGCCGATACGCCGCGCTAGGCGTGGCGGTTCCTGATCGACTTGCGTTCAGCGGCACGTTCGAAAACTTCTCCGGCTCAGTCGGCGTCAACGGCCGCTGGAAGGCCGGGCGAGACCGCTCCAATCAGCTCATCGAAACCGGCAACTTCACGCAGCTCGGCGCCGGCGTCCTACCATTCACCGGCAGCGGCGTTGGCGCGGCGAAGCACAGCGCCGCCGCCGTCCTCATCCGCAATCAGAACGCCGCCGAGCTGGCCGCCGGCCTGAATAGCCAGCCGCGCACCATGGAGGCCGATCTCAGCACGCCGATCGACTTGGCGCAGAACCAAGACACGTACGTCACCTTCTTGGTGCGACAGAACACGCTCGGCCTGTCAGCCGCGCAGCTGGCGGCGCCCAACCGCACGCTCGCTCTAGAGCTGAAGAGCAGCGGCGGCCAGACGCAGTACGATTTCGCCTTCCTGGGGCCGCAGTCGCAGTTCGCCATCCGCAGCCAGCAGGATGTGAATGGCGAAGATGTTTCCGCGGACGGCTTCGCCACTGATACGACCTACTTGTTCGTCGCCAAGATTTCCGGCAACGGACCGAACGCCAACACGCTGCAGGCGTCGCTGTTTGCCAACGGCTCGGCAGTCGGCAATTTCACCGATCCGAGCTTCGCCTGGATGCTCACCGCGCACGGCAGCGCGGGCTTCGACCCGATCATCACGCAACTGCAGCTCACCACCGCCGCCGAAGGCAGCTTCACTGTGAGCAACTTGTGGGTCGGCTCAGCGGCTGATTTTTTCACATCGCCGGGCGTCGGCGATTTCAACGGCGATGGCGTGGTGAACGCCGCGGACCTCGCGCGATGGCAGAGCAACCTGGGCATGACCGGCGCCACCGCCTGGCAAGGCGACGCCAACGGCGACGGCATGGTGGACGGACAGGATCTGCTCGTCTGGCAGCGAATGCTCGGCGCCGCCACCGCCATGACAACCGCCGTCCCCGAGCCAGCAACGTTCGCCTGCCTGGCCGCGGCCCTCGTAACGGCGGCTTCCAGCCGCCGCGTAAAGTGATCCTGCCTTGAACCTCACGGCGGTTAAAAACCGCCGCTACCGGCCGTCAATCGGCACGATCGCATCCGCCAGCGCCGCGATGCTCTCCTGGTCGTGGCTCACCAGCACCGCGGGAATTTTGAATTCTGCAATCGCCCGAGCGAGAAACTCACCGATCGTTTGCCGCAGCCGCGCATCCACGGCGTTCAGTGGCTCATCCAGCAGCAACAATCGCGGCCCGCGCAACAGTGCTCGTCCCAGCGCGACCCGTTGCTTCTCGCCGCCGCTGAGCGAAACCGGCGCCCGCTTCACCAACGCGTCGAGTTCCAGCACCTCGATGACGTGCTCAAAACTCGCCGGCGCATGGCTCGCCCGCCGCTGGCCGTAGCGCAAATTCTGCTCGACCGTCAAGTGTGGAAACAACTGATAGTCCTGAAAGATGTAACCGATTTCACGCCGCTCCGGCGGAAGATTGATCGCGCTCGTCGCATCAAACAGCCGCGTCTCGCCGAGCTCGATCATGCCCTCCACAGGCGTGAGCAGCCCGGCAATCAGATTCAGCACGGTCGTCTTGCCGCTGCCGGAAGGCCCCACGATCGCCGTCACTCCGCGCTCCGCCACGAAGGCAAAGTCTAGCGCGAACCCGCTCGCGTAACGAAACCGGCAGTCGAAACGCAGCACGCTCATGCGACTTACGCGACCGCTCCTTGAAGCCGCCGCCGGCCGCGCTGCTCTAGCCATTCGCCCATGGCCAGCGACATCGCCGCGATGACGATCGAAGCGATCACCAGCCGCGCCGCCCGTTGTGGTCCGTCCGGCGTTTCCAGCAGCGAATAGATCAACAGCGGAATGGTGCGCGTCTCGCCGGGTATGTTCCCCGCGATCATGATCGTCGCGCCGAACTCGCCCATGCTCCGCGCCCACGCGAGGACGGCGCCGCTTAATATTCCCGGGCGAGCCAACGGCAGGGCCACCGACCAGAACGCATCCGCCCGACCGGCGCCAAGCGTGCGAGCGGCTTGCAGCAGCCGATCGTCCACCGCCGCGAACGCCAACCGAATCGGCCGCACCATGAGCGGAAACGACACCACCGCGGCCGCCAGCGCCGCCCCTTTCCAATCAAACACGAACCGCACGCCCAGCGTTCGCTCCAACAAACCGCCCAGCCACCCGCGCCGGCCGAACAGCACCAGCAGCAAATACCCGGTGACGACCGGCGGCAACACCAAGGGCAGATTGATCACCGTCTCGACGAGGAACTTTCCCGGAAACGTCCGCTTGGCAAGGATCCAACCGGCAAGCACCGCCAGCGGCAAACTTGCCGCCGCTGCCACGCCGGCAACGAGTAGCGACAGCCCGACTGCTTGCCATTCCGCGGAGTTGAGAAGCATAGATTGTCGCTCTCGGCAGCGTCGTACACGAAACGCCTAATGTGAGTCAGCCGCTGAGTTGTCCCGCGCGATCGGCGTAAAACCGGCTGTGGTGAACGCGTCGGCCGCCTGCGGGCTTCGCAAAAACTCATAGTAACGTCGCGCGGCCGGCCTGGCCGAGTCATTCTTCACAAGAACAAGCACGTAAACAATCTTGTCGTGCAGAGCCGGATCGAACTCAAACGCGACCTCCACGTCCGGCACAACCCGTGCATCCGTCGCATAGACGACGCCCGCCTCGGCCTCGCCGCGCGCGACGAAGCTGGCGGCAGCGCGAACGTCTTCGCCGCGAGCGATCTTTTTGGCGCCGGTCAGTTGTTCCAAGAATCCTAGCTTCGCAAGCGCCTGATCCGCGTATTTGCCCGCGGGCACGTTCTCGCCAGCCAAGGCGAGCTTCTGAACGCTCGCCGAAAGCAAATCATTGGGTTCATGCACGCCAGCCGGGTTGCCCTTCGGCACGATCGCGACAAGTCGATTGGCCAGCAGCTCGGAGGTCGCCGCCGCCCGCCCCTCCTTTTGCAGCTCATTAGCCCACTCAGAACTTGCCGACAGGAACACATCGACGGGCGCGCCGGCAAGAATCTGCGTAGCAAGTTCATTACTCGCGCCGGCGTTTACTTGGACGTCAACGCCGGCCTGCTTCTCAAATTGCTCACTCAGCGCTTCAACAACGTCGCGCGTGCTCGCCGCCGCCGAGACGACAATCGGCGTCGCGTCCTCGATGGATGAGGTCGCGTTGTCAGTCGCCACACGCCGCGGCGGCGCCGGCTTGGAACATGACGCCGCGTTAGCAATGAGCAAAAGCCAAAGCACGATGAGCGGGCGGCGGCGAAATTTCATTGTCAAATCCGAAGAGGCGCCGCTTAGCTCTACTGGGTAATCATCCGCGTCGCTATATACAGTAGGACATGGCGACTCAACTCGCGAGGCCGCAGGCCCGTACGCTGCTTGAATTCATGCCTTCCAGCCAGGCAAGACGTTTAGGGTCTCCCGGTGGTTGCCAGATGCTCGAGCGAAGAACAAGCAGACGGGCCGATGCAACCCCTGACATCGACAAGTGCGAGTTAATGGCCCTCTGCCGAATTACTTGGCATTGTCCGAATGCAGAGGCACATTCTTCGCGAGGGTGCTACCCCCAATTGAGCGGGCAAGCAGCCCGGCATGCCGCAATCGCCTGCGCATCGGCGCACAAACGTCTCGCTCTAGCGTCGCCAAAACGGCCAAATTCGCGTGCCAAATAATTGCTCCACGCCTCGATCCGCGCTACAGTAAAGCCCTTCGTTTTGCCGCGCGTATCGGACTAGCGCGTGGGGCAATCTTGTGTGCCGATCGGGGACGGAAAAGCCCGGTTGGCTTCTGTCACAGTGAGAAGGAGCAACCATGTCGAGAAACGGTGAGGCCAGTCTGCGCGCAGTGGCCCTCATGCTGGCAATGAGCGCCGCCGCAATAACGGCGCGTGCCGGAGAGAACAACCAAAACAGCGACCATCATACGACGATGAAGCTCGTCGCCACGCAGCCTGCCTGCTCGTGCGAAGAAGCGTCATCCGAAACCGTCAGCGCCGCGGGCGTCGATTGGCACACCGATTACGCCACTGCGTATCGCGCCGCCAAGCAGAAAAAACGCATGCTGCTCGTAAATGTCGTCGGCTCGAACAACAGCCGCGAGCAGCACGGCATTGAGCAATACATTGCCAAATACCCGTCAATGAAGACACGCCTGCAGCGCGTCGAGCGAGTGCGCGTCCCCGTGAATGCGACGCTCACCATCAAAGGTAAGCCGCAGCGGCT
The DNA here is from genome assembly GCA_025935855.1 of Pirellulales bacterium. Classification (GTDB taxonomy): domain Bacteria; phylum Planctomycetota; class Planctomycetia; order Pirellulales; family Lacipirellulaceae; genus Lacipirellula. The sequence continues at coordinate 5,129 of JAICUM010000332.1, forward strand.
TCTCGGCCATCCGGCGTTCGGCGATCTGCAAGGCGGCCCCGGCTTCGCGCTCATTGATTTGCAGCACGTTGGTAAACCGTATTACGGACAGGTGGTGAACGTGCTGCCGTTCGCCGGCGGCAAGTATTACCACTGGCGCGAGGACTACCTAGCGACGGCGCTCGACCTGCCGCCCGGTTCCGTCACGCAGCGGACCATGATTTGGGCGGTCCGCATCCACCCTGAGCGGCCGGCAAGCACCTTCGGGTCGTTCCACCCGACGCTGGCCAACGGCGCTGCATATCAATCGTCGTACCAAGCGAACATCGGCGTGCAGGGGCATCACAACTTTGAAACACGCTACGCCGGCCTTGCGGTCACCGGCGGCGAAGTCTCCGAAGTCGTGGCCGAAAGCTGGCCGGGCGAAAA
>JAICUM010000588.1 GCA_025935855.1 Pirellulales bacterium
CGGGATGCGGCGGCCCTTGTACCCGCTGGGCGGCGTGTTCGTCCAGGACGCGCTGCACGGCGCGACGCGAGACACGCATCGTTCGCGCAAGGCTGCGCACCGACTGGCCGAGCGAATGCCGATGAATGATCTCGTGGACCACTTCTTGACTCAGACCGCTCATGTTAGTTCTCCCGCCAACGTCGTGCTCAGGCCGGCCACGGCTTGCGCATCACGCCCCAACCGTTCGAACCCGCCGCGCAGCAAGGGACCGTCCCGTTGCGACAACTCGGCGCGCCCCGAGTGCCGCAGCCAGTTCTCCATCCGCGCCAGACCGTCCAGCAACGAGGCCAGGCGGCGGCCGGCGCGGTTGCCCGCCACGCTCAGTCGCGGGTCGTAGCCACGGGCCAGGCCGCCGCTGGCTTCGCGCGCCGCCTGCCGCGGTTTCAACAGCACAAACTCGATCTGTTCGCGCGTGATGCAGCCCAAGAGAAGGTCCACCACCTGCTTGACTTCCAGCACGGAGAGATCGTCGCGGCGAATGGCCGCCAACAGGGCTGCTTGGTTGCCCACGGGCAACCGCGTCAATTGGCGGGCCATCGAAGGACTGAGCAGCCCCAGGGCCAGGTCTTCTCTGGCCGACGGACAGAGCTTCTCCAACAACGCCAGCCGCCGGCTGATCCAGCTCTTATTGCGCCCCAGCAGTTGCGCGGCTTCGGGCTGCGTCAGTCCCTCTTCACGCACCAGAGAGCAGACGATCCAAGCTTCTTCCAGCAAGTGAATGCGGCGGCTGCCTTGGTTCATGCCATACATGGCCGCCTTCGCGGTTCGCGCGTCAGCTTCGATCGGCCGCGCGGCGAGCGTCGCCAGTTCCGGCAAGTGACGCGCCGCTTCCAAACGCTTGAAGCCGTCGATCAATACCCAGGCGCCGGCCGTCGGCCAAACGACCACGGGCGAAAGCTGGCCGTACCGGCGCAGCGACTGAACCATCGCCTGCCGGGCCTCGGCCGTCGCCTGCAGACGCAAGCCGGAGTATCGCTCATCAAGCTCGCCCAGCGACAACTGCCGAGCTAAAACCATTTCAGACATCGTCACCTCTCAAGGGAAAAAGGAGCCTCTTCCCCATCCCTTCTTTGGAACCCGTTCTTGCCCGCGATGTGTGACGATAGGACTTGAAAACCGAACGCGACAATATGCGCGGCTTAAGGACGGAGCCGGCAAGCGGGCTGGTGGTGCGGGGCGGCGTAGCTCAAACAGCGTCGCCGCCAGCGGCTTTCGCGCTGCAGGACTCGACGTAAGGCTTGACGGCACAAGAAGCTGCAAAACTTCTTCAGCGGCGAGCGGGGGCTGGGGTGAAAGCGTTCATAGCAGCCGGGGCGGGAGCAACCACATTTTTCGCCGGGCGGTTGCTTGTGATAGCCCTCGCTGGGCGTTGGACAGTCTGGTTTCTGGCGTTCGCGTGCCAGCGCTCGCCATCGTCGCGACTGTTCTCGCCGGCATTGCCGGCCCTTCTCGCTGGCGCGATACCGCTGGTTGGCGCGCTGTTGCGACCAGCGACGCGCCGCCTGAGTACAGGCTTGGCTGCAAAAACGCGACAGGGGGTAAGCAGGCTGAAAGGGCCGCTCACAGCCTTTCAATAGGCAGCGACGCTGGCGGCAACATGCCGGGGCAGCTTGCCTGGATAAAGAACCGAGATAATCTGAGAGTGGGCCCAAGGGAGGGATAACTCCCGAAGGTCAAGCCTCGGCGCGAAGTGCCAACTTCGTACCGAGGCGTTCTTATTGCGCCGTCGTCTCCTGTCCGCGGCCCGACATAGACCAGCCTAGCACCGCCACGGGACGCGGGCCACCGGCCAGCCACCGGCCCACGATCTTGATCGTTTATAACTCCTCGGCCCGCGATCGACGCATCGCGGGCCAGGCCCCGTTTCGCCGCCAAACTGGCTCCCTTTCAAGCCGCCACTAACAGTTACCACCAGGCTCCGGTTGGCCAGCGGTGAGCAACTGCTCGCCTCGGATGCGAGAACCGATCCTTCAACCGCGCGGCGCAGAATATCGGCGAAGGTATTTGACACCGAATCTTTGAATGAGGTTCGGCCCCGCCAGTTTGCTCGGATCAACTCCGCTCGGGTTCGGCGTCGTGATGCCCTACAGACGAAAACTCTGGGCGATACCGCACCATCCCTTCCTCAAGCGAAGCCGGATGATCTCTGAGCCAAAGTATCTGGAACGTGCCATCGCCCGCTCCCCCGAACTCGCTGTCGATGCCAAATTGTTGGGCGGATTGGAAGCCAAAGCGGCTGTAATAGTCCGGCCAACCGAGCACGCAGATGAACGAACAAGCTCGTTCCTTCAAAGCCCCAATTCCCCTCGTGATTAGTTGCATGCCGATCCCTCGGCGCTGAAACGTCGGCGAAACCGCCACTGGCCCCAGGCCCATGCCGCAAACGCATTCGCCCCCTTCGATCACGGCGGGGGAAAACAGCACGTGGCCTACAACATGGTCTTCGTGTTTTGCCACCAACGAAAGCGATTCGGGACAAGCCAAGCGGATGCGATCAATCAAATCGGCTTCTCCGTGATCGCCCAAGGGAGACGACGAAAAAGCCGCCTCAACGACGGCTCTGATCTCGGCTGAGTCGTCGGGGGACTCAGGATGAATGGAAACGTCGGTTTGTATGGCGGCACTGGTGCTACGGTCGTCGAGCATCAGTTGCATGATTTCGACATCCAGCCGTCGCCCAAATTTGAAACCAACCTCCCGCATCGTTCCCACATGCACGAAACCGAGCGACTCGTTCAGATGACGGGATACTGCGTTGCCTTCGGCGACACGAGCAAGGATCGTATGGATTCCGGCCTTGCGGGCTTCGATGATCAGTCGTTCCTTTAGCAGTCGCCCGACGCCGGTGCCCCGATGCTTACGAGTCACGTAGAACGATGTCTCGGCAGTGTCTGCATAAGCCGGTCGGTCGGACCATCTTGAGAGTGCCGCCCAACCCACGACTTCGCCATCTCGTTCAGCGACAAGAACGGGATACCGGTCCTGGTGATCTCGAAGCCATTTCCTTCGA
>JAICUM010000703.1 GCA_025935855.1 Pirellulales bacterium
GAAATGCTCGGCCGGCTGTACGCCGCCGGCTACATGCGCGGCCTGATGCAAGCCGCCGCGGACTACCGGCGCTAAATGTGAAAATGCCACTCCGTGGCCACCGCGCCATTCTTTTCCCGTCGCGGGCACGTTTCGCAAAACTGATCGCGCAGCCGTGAGTGCGCCCAGTCAATCGCCGCGGCGGTGCTCGTCCACACGGTCGGCGTCTCGCAGAACACGCGGTCGCGGCCAAGCTGGTCCACAATTCCCACGCCCACGAGCGTCTCAAGGAACGGCTCCTTCACCCCTGCCAGACACACTTCGACGCCCCGCGCGTGTACCCGCTCGATAAAGTCGTGTAGCAGCTTCATACACACCGCGTCCGGGTTGCGTAGGTGCTTCACGCGGAGCACAAGTACCCGCACGTCGTCGTCCAGTTGCCGTTCGATGTCTTCCAAGTGCTCCTCAAATGCCGGCCCCGAGCCGAAGAACAGCTCCCCCTCGAACGCATACACGCGGAGCAGCGGGCACGCCGCGTCGTTTTCGCCGCGCTCGCGAATCCGGTGCGCCTCGTCCATGACCAGCTCGGTCATGTCCACGCTCGCCGCCCGCGGCACATACATGAGGAACGACAGCACCGTCCCGACCAGAATGCAGAACTCGACGGAGACGAGCACCGCCGACAGCGCCGTCGCCAGCACCATCGCCGCGTCGAACCGCGTCGCCCGGAAGTGGTAGCGAATCTCCTCGACGTCGATCATCCGCATGGCGGTGAGCAGCAGCACGCCGGCCAGCGCCGCCTTGGGAATGAACTGGGCCAAGGGCGCGAGCAGCAGCACGACGACCGCGACCATCACCGCGCTGATCACCCCGGACCACTGCGTGGCCGCGCCGGCCTGATGGTTTATATACGTCCGCGCCAGCGACCCCGAGCCCGGAAAGCATTGAAAGAAACTCCCCGCGAAATTCGCCAGTCCCTCGCTCAGGCACTGCTGGTTGATGTCGAGCTTCTGCCCCGTCTTCGCCGCGATGCTCTTGGCCATCGCAATCGCTTCGAGCAGCCCCAACATGCCGATGGCCAGCGCGCTGGGCGCCAACTCCTGTGCGAGCAGCCAATCGCCGTGCGGCAGCTCGAACCGCGGCAGCGCTGCCTCGCGCGGCAGCTTGTCGATCAGCTTCACGCCCTTGCCGCCAAGATCGAAATACCAGCTCAGCGCGCTCGCCGCAATCAGCGCGAGCAGCAACTCCGGCAATCTCCAACGAAGCCGTCGGTTCATCCGCCGAACCGCCAGCGCAGCGACGACCGTCGCCGCGGCGACCAACAGCGTCGGCTCATGAATTGGCCCGCCGTAGGCCATTGTCAGCCAGAACCGCTTCAAGAAGTGATCATGAGCGCCGCCTCCCGCCTTTAGTCCCAGTGCGTGCTTCAACTGGTCGAGCACCAACAGCACCGAGGCGCCTGCCGTGAACCCCACGATCACCGCCTGCGAAATGTACCGCGAAAGATCGCCCAGCCGAAACAGCGTGATCCCCGTCTGAAATACGCCGATCAAAGTCGCCATGAAAATGGCCGCCGCAATCCGCTGGTCGCTCGGAACCGCGGCCAGCGCGCTGAGCATGGCGATCGAGATTGCGTTGGTCGGCCCGTTGATCAGTTGCTTGGACGTGTTGAACAGTGCGCCGACCGCCGTCATCACCATCGCCGTGTACAGTCCGTACTGCACCGGCATGCCGAAGATACTGGCGTACGCCATCGCCTGCGGCACGGAGATCGCCGCGACGGTGACGCCGGCGAACAAATCCCGCCGAAACGTCTGCGGCGAATACGTGCGCAGCGAATCAAACGCTGGCACGAGCGTGTACAACCGCTGCCGCCAGCGGGGCAGGGCAGGGGGCGAGGATTCTAGCGAAAGCGCGGCCGATCGGCTCGCGGCGTTGTAATCTGGCATGAACGAACGTGCGCGGTGAATGCCGCCGCCCTCGCGTCGTCGCGTAACAGCCGCCGGCCTTCACCTATCATCGTTGCTTCTCCGTAATGCCGCAACATCGCTTGACAGGTGACCGGGGTCGGGAGTCTTTTGCGACTAGCGACGTTATTCTTGAAAGAGACTTCCCGGTCGCAAAAAGACTCCTGCCCCCTTCCGGCCTCCAAATTAAACTGTGTGCCATGCCCACGTCCGCGGGGGCATGAAAGTCCCCGTAAAAAATCTGACGCCGACCCTTCC
>JAICUM010000235.1 GCA_025935855.1 Pirellulales bacterium
CAAATGGCGAAGCTGGGCGTCGTGCTGGCGCGTTGGATGGACGCCAACGCAATTGACGCCACGGCCATCCAGTGTTGGACCAGCGTGCAGCAGAACTTTGGCTGCAATGTCTGCACGCTGATGAGCATGATGAGCGAGCGGTTCATGCCGAGCGCCTGTGAAGTTGACGTGACGGGCGTGCTGACGATGTACGCCATGCAGCTGGCGGCGGAATCGCCTGCCGCGATTGTCGATTGGAACAACAACTACGGCGACGATGAGAATAAGTGTACGCTCTTTCATTGCGGGAACTGGGCGAAAAGTTTCTTGCCGGACATCAAGATTGCCAACGCGCCGATTCTCGGCAGCACCTTGGGAGTTGAGAACACGTACGGCGCACTGGAGGGCCGGACGCCGGCGGGCTCCTTGACCTATGGACGCCTCACGACCGCTGATGTGGACGGCTGCATCCGCGCGTATGTCGGCGAGGGCGAGCTGACCAACGACGAGCTAAACACGTTCGGCACGCGGGCCGTTGCTCACGTGCCTGAGCTGCAACGATTACTGCGATATGTTTGCCAACAAGGCTTTGAACACCACGTCGTCATGACCCAATCGAAAACCGCGGCGGCGCTTGCCGAGGCCTTTGGAAACTATCTCGGCTGGGAAACTCATCTCCACGCCGCCAGCGAACGCTAGTCAGATGACCGACCACGAGCTACGCCTCAAATCGATTCGCTACAGGCGCGACGTTTTGCGTTCTATCGCGCGAGCCGGAGCGGGGCACACCGGCGGCAGCTTGTCGTGCGTCGATATCCTGAATGTTCTCTACAATCGCGTGCTCCGCGTTTCGCCGCAGACGCTTGAGGATCCGCTGCGCGACCGTTATGTGCAGAGCAAGGGACACTCGGTTGAGGCCTTGTACGTCGTGTTGGCCGATCGGGGATTTTTCCCGGCCGCGCAGCTCGAAACGCTGTGCCAGTATCGCTCGCCATTTGTGGGCCATCCGACGCGCAAAGTTCCAGGCATTGAAATGAACACGGGCGCCTTGGGGCACGGACTGCCGATCTGCGTAGGGATGGCGCTGGCCGGCAAGCTCGACGACGCGCCGTACCGAGTGTTTACGCTCCTGGGGGACGGAGAACTGGCTGAGGGCTCCAATTGGGAAGCGGCAATGGCGGCGGCCCACTATAAGTTGGACAACCTGACGGCGATTCTCGACCATAACACGCTGCAAATCACCGGCCACACGCGCGATGTGTGCTGCAACGAGCCGGTTGATGAAAAGTTTCTCAGCTTTGGCTGGGCGGTGCGCATGGTTGATGGGCATGACCTTGCCGCGCTGACTGAGGTTCTGCAAGCACCGGCCGAGCCGGGCAAGCCGACGTGCATCATTGCGAACACAATCAAAGGCCGCGGCGTGAGCTTCATGGAGAATGTCGCCAAATGGCATCACGGTGTTCCAAGCGACGCTGAATTGGAGCTGGCCCTCGCCGAGCTGGAGCAGGCGGTTGGCGAACAGGCGGAGGCGCAAGCATGAGTGCGCCGGCCCCATCGATGTTTAGCCCTGATGCGCGGGCCACGGCAGAACGGTTAGGCCTCAGTTTGGGTAAGCCCAATCTCGAAGCGTTCGCGGAAACGCTGCTGGAGTTGGCTCGCCACGATCGAAACATCGTCGCGGTAACTAGCGACTCGCGCGGATCGGGTAAGCTCGTGCCATTCGGCCAGGCGTTGCCCCGGCAACTGATTGAGGTGGGCATTGCCGAGCAAAATCTCGTCGGCATTTCCGCGGGACTGGCGGCAGCGGGCAAGAAATCGTTCGCCGTGTCGCCGGCCTGCTTCCTGACAGCCCGGGCGCTGGAGCAAATTAAAAATGACGTCTGCTATTCAGACGTTCGGGCCGTGATGGTGGGCATTAGTGCGGGCGTCAGCTACGGCGCCTTGGGGAGCACCCACCATTCATTGCACGATCTAGCCGCGCTGCGGGCGATTCACAATATCACCGTCCTGGCGCCGGCGGATAATTTCGAGACTCGCGAGGCCGTGCGAGCGGCGGCGCACGCCGAGCATCCGGTGTATCTGCGATTCGGCAAAGCGCCGATGTACGGCCTGCACGGTCCTGACGCTGAGTTCAAGATCGGCCGGGCTGTGACGCTTCGCGATGGTGATGACCTGGCGTTCATTGCCACGGGCGAAACCGTGGTCCACTCTGTGCTGGCTGCCGCGAAGCTCGCTGAAGACGGGATGAACTGCCGCGTTCTCAGCATGCACACAGTTAAGCCATTGGACGTGCAGGCAGTTATCAAGGCGGCGAAGGAATGCCGTGCCGTGATCACCGTCGAGGAACATTCCGTCCATGGCGGGCTTGGCGAGGCCTGCGCGGCAATCATCCTGCACGCGGGCCTGTCGCCGCCGTTCCGCATCATTGGAATTCCGGATGAAGAGACGGTCACCGGCAGCCAGGCGGATATTTTTCGGCACTATGGCATGACCATGGAAGGCCTGGCCGCCGCGGCTCGTGACATTTTGCGACGCGCGGAAGTTGCCGTATGACGCTCCTCCTCGCCATTGATCAGAGCACGTCGGCGACCAAGGCGGTGCTGTTCGACGCGGCGGGAGCCGTCATCGACAAGGCCTCGCGCGAGCATCGGCAGCTTTATCCTCAGCCTGGCTGGGTCGAGCACGACGCGGAGGAAATCTGGCGGAATGCGGTCGCGGTCATTCGCGAAGTGGCGGGCCGCCAGCGCGGCCGATGGAGCGAGGTGCTTGGCATAAGCCTCGCGAACCAGCGCGAAACGTTTGTCGTTTTTGAACGTGGTTCGGGACGCCCGTTGCACAACGCGATCGTCTGGCAGTGCCGGCGCGGCGAGCCGATTTGCCGCGCGCTTCGCGATGCAGGGCACGAGCGACTCATTCAAAGGAAGACGGGACTCAAGCTCGATACGTACTTTTCGGGGTCAAAGCTTAAATGGCTGGTCGATGAGCGGCCTGACATCGCCGAGAAGATGCGTGCCGGCGATGCGCTGTTCGGCACGATGGACGCGTACCTATTGTATCGACTGACACGCGGAGCGACGTTTGCAACCGACGTTACAAACGCCAGCCGCACGCTCCTTTTCGATGTGCAAGCGTTGCATTGGGATACGAATTTATGTGACTTCTTCCAAGCACCGGTTCAATCGCTGCCAGAAGTTCGGGACAGCTTCGCGCGATTCGGTGAGACCGACGCGGACGGCGCTCTCCCGGGCCGGCTGCCAATTTGCGGCGTGATGGGCGACTCGCAAGCCGCGCTCTTTGCCCAGTGGTGCTACAAGCCCGGAATGGCGAAGGCGACATTCGGCACCGGCACTTCCGTGTTGTTAAACATCGGCGAGCGTTTCGAGCCGAATGGAAAAGGCGCCGTCTGCGCCTTGGCCTGGGTGCGACAGGGAAACGCAACCTATGCGATCGAAGGACTGATCAACTACTCGTTGGCGACCGTGGCGTGGTTGCGGGATCAGTTGGGCCTGATTCGCGATGCGGACGAAACGGAAGCGATTGCGTCCGCCGTGCCCGACAACGGCGGAGCTTACCTGGTCCCCGCGTTTGCGGGGCTGAGCGCTCCCTATTGGAACGCCGACGCGCGGGCCGCTCTTGTGGGCATGACGGCATTTACGCGGAAGGAACACGTCGTTCGCGCGGCTCTGGAATCGGTCGCCTATCAGCTTTGCGACGTGCTCAGCATGATGCACCGTGAATCTGGTGTGGCGCCGCATGTCCTCCGCGTGGACGGCGGCCCGACGAGAAATGCCTTCCTCATGCAATTCACGGCCGATGTGACGCGGTTGACCATTGAAGTCTCCGACGTGGCCGAGGCGTCGGCCTGGGGCGCGGCCATGGCCGGCTTGTTGGGGCTGGGAGTCTATCGTTCGTTCGATGAACTGGCGGCGCTTCCGCGAACTACAAAAGTTTATGAACCACAAATGGACCGCGAGATTGCTGATAAGCTCTACGCCGGCTGGCAAGCGGCGGTGCAGCGCGTGTTGTAGAGATCGTTGCGGATGCTAAACATGGCTGAAGAGCGAATCATCGCTGAATATCTGATTGAAACGCCGCTGACGCTTGACGCGGCGGCCGCAACGATCGTCGGCGAGCAATCGACCGGCACGTTTACGAGTGTGCCTGGCGAAACTGAGGAGCTGCGCCAGCGCTCGGCGGCCAGGCTGGAGTCCATTGAAGAGTTGGAGCCGTCGTCGGCGCCCTCGCTGCCCGGGGCCATAGTTTCCCAAGCATGCAATGGCGTCTACCGCCGCGGCCGCGTTCGCGTTAGCTTCCCGCTCGCCAACGTCGGCCCGAACTTGCCGACGATCGTGGCGACGTTTGCCGGCAATTTGTTCGAGTTGCGCGAGTTGTCTGGAATCCGGCTGCTCGACATTCATTTTCCAGCGATGCTGGCCGAGCAATTTCCGAGCCCGCAGTTCGGCATTGCCGGAACGCGGCGGCTCGTCGGCGTATTCGATCGGCCAATCATCGGGACCATCGTTAAGCCGAGCGTAGGCCTCACGCCGGATGAAACAGCGAAGTTAGTCTTCGAGTTAGCACTGGCGGGGATCGACTTCGTCAAAGACGACGAGCTCATGGCCAACCCGCCGCACTCGCCGCTGAAGGAACGAGTGCGCGCCGTTATGAACGCCGTCCATGCGGCGGCCGACGTCACCGGCCGCAAGGTGATGGTGGCCTTTAACATCTCGGACCAGCTCGACCGCATGCTGGAGCATCACGACGACGTGATCGCGGCGGGCGGGACGTGCGTCATGGTAAGCATCAACAGCGTCGGCCTAACGGCCGTAGAATTCTTCCGCCGCCGCTGCCAGGTTCCCATTCACGGGCATCGGAACGGCTGGGGTATGTTCACCCGCTGCCCGGCCCTGGGAATGGAGTTCACCGCGTATCAAAAACTATGGCGACTGGCGGGCGCCGATCAGATTCATGTGAACGGCCTCCAGAACAAGTTCTTCGAGTCGGACGAGTCGGTCGTGCGATCGATCAAAGCGTGCCTGACGCCGATGTTTGGCGACGACCCCGTGATGCCTGTCGTATCGACCGGCCAATGGGGCGGGCAGGCGCCGGAGACCTACCGGCAGACGCAGACGTTGGATTTGATGTACCTCGCCGGCGGCGGAATTCTGGGCCATCCGGGCGGGCCTGCCGCGGGCGTCGCGGCCATTCGCCAGGCGTGGGAAGCCGCCGCGGCGGGCATTGAATTGGCCGACTATGCGCGCGACCGCCCGGAGCTGCGCGAGTCGCTGGCGTACTTTGGCAAGCTCAAGCGATAATCGGCGTTCGAAGGTAGGAGAGCCACCATCAGCCTGCTGTTGACCTACTACGGCGACGATTTCACCGGTTCGACCGATGCGATGGAGCAACTTGTCCTCGGCGGCGTGCCGACAGTTCTCTTTACGAGTCCGCCAACCACTGAATTGCTCGCCGAGTACGCGAGCGTGCAATCGTTTGGGGTTGCCGGCCAAAGCCGGGCGATGGCCCTGGAGCAGATGAAGGCGGAGCTGCCCGCGGTGTTTTCGTCGCTAGCGGCTCACGAACCGCGATTTGTGCATTATAAGGTGTGTTCGACGTTCGATTCCTCGCCGTCGGTTGGAAGCATAGGGCTGGCGATCGACCTCGGCGCTCAGACGTTTCAAAACCGCGTAACGCCGTTGGTTGTGGCAGCGCCGGGGCTGGGCCGCTATTGCGTGTTCGGCAATCTCTTCGCGCGGGCCGGCTGCGATGGTTCGCCGATTCGGCTCGATCGCCACCCGACGATGAGCCGGCATCCGGTGACGCCGATGGATGAATCGGATTTGGTCGTCCAGCTCTCGCGGCAAACGGAGCATTCGGTCACGTTGATTGATGTGCTCACGTTGGATCGTGGCGTTGAGGCAGCGATGCAACGGCTTCTCGAAGCGGCCGATGGCGATATTGTCTTGTTTGATGCACTGACTGAATCGCACCTCGCGACGATAGGCGCCGCGCTCGTTAAACTTCAGAGGCAGGAAAACAAGCCGTTGTTTGTCGCCGGTTCTTCGGCTGTCGAATCCGCATTGACACGGGTGTGGAACGAAAAGGACCTGTCGGTGGAGAGCGACGAAACCGCTTCGTCAGCCACGTCCGTTGAGCCGATCATCGTCGTTTCGGGCAGTTGTTCACCCGTCACTGGGCGCCAGATTGAATGGGCGCTCGCGCATGGCTTTGCCGAGGCGCCGCTGGATGTGGCCGCGCTGGCTCGCGGCGGTTCGCTTGAATCGGCATTGTCCGCGATTGCCAGGCGTATCATTGAGGAGCATGATGCGGGGCGGCCGGTAATTGTTCACACCAGCCGCGGTGCAGGAGACGCGGGAGCGGCTGAGCGAATCGGCGGCGGTGACCAAGCGGCGACGCTGGGGCAGATGTTGGGACGGGTCCTCGACCTTGTGTTGCAATCGCGGCGCGTGTCTCGTGTAGCCATTGCGGGCGGCGATACGGCAGGCGACGTTGCGCGAGCTCTCGGGATTGAGACTTTGCGGATGGTCGCGCCGCTCGCTCCAGGCGCTCCCTTATGCCAAGCCCGCAGCCGGCGGCCCTACGTGGACGGCGTCGAATTCACGTTTAAGGGCGGACAAGTTGGAGGCGAGGACTTCTTCGGCGTCGTACAATCGTTGAGCCGTTGATCGAACATTTCAGTGAGACCAGCAATGAGGCATTCCCTCCGCATCCTCGCCCTGGCGATGACTGCCATGATCGCCTGTCTGGCGCTGACTTCCTGCAATCAGCGCGGAGGCGCCACCGCCAGCGGCAAGCCTAAGATTGCGATCGTCATCTCGACGCTTAACAACCCCTGGTTTGTGGTTCTTGCCGACGCCGCGAAACAGCGCGCTCAAGAGCTTGGCTACGATGCGACCGTTTTCAATTCGCAAAACGACACGGCGGCCGAAACCAGCCACTTTGAGAACATCATTGCCGCGGGGTATGGCGCCATCTTGTTCAACCCGACGGACGCTGACGGCTCGATCGCCAATGCTCGCCGCGCCAAGGAGGCCGGCGTTCCGGTGTTTTGCATCGATCGCGAGATCAACGCGAATGACGCGGCGACGTCGCAGATCCTGTCGGACAGCTATTTCGGCTGCGTCGCGCTAGGGCAATACTTTGTCGAAAAGGTCGGGGAAGAAGGTGCGTACGTCGAGTTGCTGGGGCTGAGCGGGGACAACAACACGCTGAACCGATCCAAGGGTTTTCACAGCGTGGTCGATCGCTTTGAGGGACTTAAGATGGTGGCCCAGCAACCAGCCGACTTCGATCGCGCGAAAGCCCTTGAGGTGATGGAATCCGTTCTGCAGAAGCAGCCGGAGATTGACGCCGTGTTCTGTGGCAACGACGCGATGGCGATGGGGGCGTATCAGGCGCTGGTCGCCGCGGGGAAGGAAGGCGCCGTGAAAGTGTTTGGCTTTGATGGCGCCGACGATGTGGTCAAGTTAGTTGCCGAGGGGAAGATCGCGGCCACCGGCATGCAGTTTCCCAAAACGATGGCTCGCAAGGCCGCCGAGTTCGCCGACGAGTGGTTCA
>JAICUM010000642.1 GCA_025935855.1 Pirellulales bacterium
AACTTCAACCAGTTGAAAAACCGGCTGGTTCCTCCCATGCAGCAGGCCTACGCCGCACTGCTCGACGACCTGAGCGAGCGCGGCCTGTTGGAGACGACGCTCGTGGTTTGGATGGGCGACTTCGGCCGCACGCCGATGATCAACAAGGACGCCGGCCGCGATCATTGGCCGCAATGCTATTCGGTGGTGTTGGCCGGCGGCGGGATTCGCGGCGGCCAAGTGGTGGGCGACTCGGACGGCAAAGGCGCCGTGCCGCGCCTGCGACCCGTGGTTCCGGCCGACATTCACGCCACGGTCTTCAAGGCGCTGGGTTACGACTCGCACGGCGTCAGCTATCTCACCGAAGACGGCCGCCCCATGCCGCTTTCCGACGGGCAGCCGATCGGCGAATTGCTGGCGTAGTCAATCGTTCCTCATCAATGGCCGCTCGGGGACTCGAACCCCGACGCCTTTCGGCACAAGATCCTAAGTCGCTTCATCCGGCATTTCCTTTGCGCTGGCGATGGGTTGGCTTCGCGTTGAAATCGCACGCCCGGCATCAAAAAATGCGCCGACTACGTTGAACGTCATTTGTCCCCGAATCGGCGCAGTAGGGCCAGAAATGCCCCCCGATTGCCCCCTCAAAATCGACCGCAATCGCAAAACATTTCGACGGCATCCGATCAATACGCCAGTGTGCATCGGGTCGTCACTACGGACGCCCTCAGCCCATGATTGCTTGCAAACGGTGCCTTTCCGGCGTTTGTTCTGGAATGCCAACCTCGATCAGTCGGTGGCGAACCTGTACCAAATGCTCCTTGTTGGTCGCCAGGAATAAGAAAGGCGCGTGAGACTGGTAGTAGAAGTTCGCGATGCCGTGATCTCGGAGGAACTCTCGCTTCACACCTTGTTGCCATTCTCGACTTCGGTTGACGTCGTGCAACCTGTCGTGGCACTGATCAAAGCAAATCGCGTATCGCGGTTTCAGCCTCGCGAGCTCGGCGATGATAAAGAGCGTGTATTGATACGGGTTCCCTGAAATCGCCCTGTGTGAGGACTCCGAGGTCCGGGTTAGAGTGGAAAGTTCCCTTGACCCGAAGGAGTCCTGACGATGGCGAAGCGATCGGAATTGAGCGCAAAGCAGCGGAGCGAAGCGGTGTTGGCCCTATTGCGGCGGGAAGAGCCAGCGGCGCAATTAGCGCGGCGGAATGGCGTTTCGGAACAGACGCTGTACCGCTGGCGAGACGAATTCCTGGCGGGCGGCGAGGCGGCGTTGTCGGGCAAGTCGAAGGTCTCGGACTCGCCAGCTCGGCGACTCGCCGAATTGGAGCAGCAGATCGAGAAGCGCGACCAGGTGATCGGCGAGCTGACGATCGCCAACCGCATTTTAAAAAAGTACACGGACGGCTCGCGATGAGCGACGAACTGCGCAGCGACTTGCATCAAGGGCTGCAGGAGCATCCTGGCGCCCGGCTGACCGGCGTGTTGCGGCAGTTGGAGCTGGCCGCTTCGAGCTGGTATCACGAGCCGGTTTCGGCCGAGCTTCGGAAGCGGCGCGGCCCGGCGCCGCGGCCGCTGGCACCGGAGAAAACGCAGGCCATCGAGCGGATGGCGACGGCCAACCCCTGGTACGGCTATCAGCGGATCGCGGTGATGTGCCGCCGCGCCGGCCAGGCGGCGACCGACCGCGAAGTCTACCGGGTGATGAAGGAGCGCGGGCTGCTCCAGCGTCGCCGGCCGCGCGAGCCGGCCTTGCACCAGGCGGCCAAGTTGTTCGAACTGCTGCCGCAGCAGCCCAACGACCTGTGGCAGATGGATGTGACCTACGTGCATATTCCCGGCTACGGCTGGTGGTACGCCGTGACGGTGATCGATTATTACTCGCGGTACTTGCTGGCCTGTCACCTGACGCACAGCTACAGCGCGGCAGAGGCGGCGTTGGCCCTGAAGCGGGCGCGCGAGGAAGCCGAGCGGCTGCACGGTCCGCTGGCCAAGCGGCCGTTTCTAGTGACCGACAACGGCTCGTCATTTATCGCGAGGAAGTTCGCGGCGTTCGTGGCCGAGCAGTACCGCCACGTGCGGATTCAATACCGCACGCCGCAGCAGTTGGGTCTGCTGGAGCGGTTTCATGCAACGCTCAAAAACGAAGAAGTCTATTGGCGACTGTACGATCACCCGCAGCATGCTCGCGAGTGCTTGGCCGAATTCAGCGTCCGTTACAACGAGACGCGTCCGCACTGGGCATTGATTCCCGAAACCGGGGGCGACCCGCTGGTTCCGGCGGAAGTCTACGCGGGCGGCCGGACGATTCGGATTCCGCGTTGGCAGGCGTGGGCGCGGGCCGCGAAGGCGAAGTTGGATGCGATGTTGGAGAAAGTCGCATGAACCGGCGCCGCCCGCATCCATGCTCGGATTTCGCCGGCCTCGTGCCGGCGACCAGAGGAGACGAGGCCCCTCTCCCCTGGACCCCTCTACCCTCATCTCTGTTCCGTCTTTTTATCGCCGCTCGACCCGACTTGGAACTCACACAAAAACGGGCCGGTCGATTCCAGTTGAACTGCGTACCAAAACAATCGCCGCGAGGGCACTTCTCCGCCGCGGAGCGTCGGAGCTACTTTCACCAACGCGAGCGTTTCTCCGTAACTCAAGGTCCGAAAAC
>JAICUM010000272.1 GCA_025935855.1 Pirellulales bacterium
AGGTCGAGCCGTTCCAGATCGCCGCGGAAATCAGCGTGGCCCTCGTTTGCACAGCCATGGGGCTGATGACCGCCATTCCGTTTAACTTTCTGCTGAACAGCATGAACACGAGAATCCGCAACTTCCAGGACGCCCTCGGGACGGGCCTGGTCCGCGTGCTCGACGCCCTGAAGCACCGCATGTAGCCCAGAGAAGCCGCCATGCAAGCCACGGGCTTCAACATGGGTAGCAGCGAGTTTCAGCCGCTGCTCGCCCGCAAGAAATCGCACGACGACGCCGAATTCGACATCACGGCGATGGTCGATCTGGTGTTCATGATGAACATCTACTTTCTCGTGGCGTTTCTCACGGCGGCGGCCGGCGAGATCAACCTGCCGACGGCCCAGCACGTGGCCGCCCTGGACGCCGATACGGCCATCACCTTCACCGTGATGGGAACGCTCGACGGCAAGGGGGTGCAGGTGTACCTGGGCGACGGCACGCGGGGTCAGGCGATTACCGACCCGGATGAGCAGACGGACAGGGTCCGCAAAGCCGCCGAGGACGCCATTGGGGCGGGGAAGAAGGCCGTGCTCATCAAGGCGGAGAAGAAGGTGCGGCTGAAGGATTTGTTCCGCATCTCCACCGCGGCGGCCGTCGAAGGGCTCAAGCTGCACGTAGGCGTGACGGAGGCGGATATCCCCCGATGAACGTCACGTTCTACTGCCCGGCGTGCAACAAAAAGCTCACCGCCCGCGGTACCTCCGCCGGCCAGCAGCGCACTTGCCCTCGGTGCCAGAACAAAATCATCGTGCCGACGGAGTCCCAGGCCCGCAAGCCAGGGAAAGCGCACGCCGAGGAGGAGGGCGGCAGCGGCGACCACGGCCGGCTATTGGTCCGCTCCGGCGGCGAGCAGCAGCACGACCTCATCGACATGACGGCGATGGTGGACATCGTGTTCTTCCTGCTGATTTTCTTCATGGTCACCTCATTGCAGGCCCTGCAGGCGGTGATTGGCCTGCCGACGCCCCAGTCGTCCACGTCCAAGCCAAGCGCCCAAACGGTCGTGGACGTCGCCAACGACCCCAGCTTCATCACGGTCCGCATTGAGGAAGACGACACAGTGTGGGTGAACGACGAGCAGGCGTTCGGTCCGCAGGACTTACGCGTGAAGCTCCGCCAGCAGGGCGACAAGGACTTCCAGCCGAGCGGGATGATGCTCATCGGGCATCCCGAGGCCAGCCACGGAACGCTGGTGATGGTCTTTGACGCGGCCGCGGACGCGGGGCTAACCGACCTGCGGTTTTCGGTGAACGAAGATCCAGAATCGATCGGCGGTTGATTACTCCCTACCCCTCGTGGGGAGGGCCGGGGAGGGGCGAGGCGGGTACACGCGACCTGCACCCCTCCCCATCAAGGGGAGGAACCAATCATTTCACATGATGCCGCCGGCGAGGTTTCGGAGTCCGCCGGCCTTCGGCGCCGCCGGTGGCGCGGTAACCGTACTGAATTGCGAACCACTCGGCGAACCGCTCTCGGTCCTGGTAGCCGGTGTTCCGGTCGTCGATCAGGTGCCCCAGCTCGTGGATCAAGATGTTGTTGAGGTAAAAGTCCTCGATCGCCGGCTTAGTCCAGGTGAGCCGCCAGGATCCGGTGGATGGCTCATCCCAGCGCCCGCCGTACATCCGCGACTCGTTGTAAACCTCGGTGCGTGGCGGCACGGTGAACCACTCTTCGAGCGACTCCTCGAGCGGGTACAGGTACAGTGTCGAGCCCCATTGCATGCCGTAGCAAGGGAAGCTTTGCTTCTTGCGGGTCATTCGGCTGAACTGCACGACCTCCAGCCCCTTGAGGAACTCCTGGGGCACGGTCGCGAGGCGGTCGCGGACCTGTTGCGGCGTCACGACGTGGCAGTAGCCTTCGCCCGGCGCTTGCACGACGGTTCGGTAACCTTTGCCGTCTTCGCGCGGCTCATGCCAGTCTTCGGGCGGCGCGAACGGCTCGCGCACATTGCGCGTGCCGAACTGCGGCCGGCGCGCACGGCGCGACCAGCGCACAGCGTTCTGTACGCGAGCAGCTTTCGAACCGCGAAGACCGGTGACTTGCGAGCGACGGCGCGTTGACATGGTAAGCCTAACCTTAAAGAATCAAACCACTTGCCGCGTGTTGAGCACGACAAGAGAAGGGCGGGAGATGCGATCCTGCAGGCGAACCGCGCGGCCGAGAGAAATGCCGGCGAAAGGGCCTTCCAGCCCTCAATTCCATCGTAGGCTGCCGGCAAAAGGGGTCGCAAACAGAACGCGCAAGGCCTTACCGAGTGGGGGTTTGGGAGGTCCGCCAGAACCCCGCCACAGGGGGGTTCGGCGGGGATTTGGGGCGTCTCGGGCAGACGCCGGAGGAGGGTCGAAAATGGCTTCGAGAGGGTCGTGTGAACGTGATTCTTTACTCGCGCGAAGGTTGCCATCTATGCGATGACGCACGTGCGCTGCTCTTGAAGCACGGCGTCAATCCGACGGTGGTTGATGTCGACGACGATGCGACCCTTCGCGAGCGGTTCAACGAATGCGTTCCGGTGGTCGAGATCGACGGCAAAGTGCGCTTTCGCGGCCGAGTCGATCCCGTGCTCTTGCGGCGTCTTATTCGCTCTACGTCTGAAAAAGGATTCACCGACAACGAGTAGACGGGCCTTACTTGTCCTTCGACGCCTGCCGCAGCACGTACCGGGTGATTGTCCAGAATGTGGTCCATAAGAGGGCCGCCCAGGCGCCAATCACGGCACAGCTGGCGGACCCCAGGGCGATGCCGAACCAGGTGATCGTATCGCCGGCCACCGCGTGGATGCCGACGGCGCCGAGAATTCCGCCGCCAATTGCTCCGGCAATCACGCACCAGTTGCTCCAGCGGTGAATCCGCTCGTAGCCGGCAAGCGGCAGCGTGGGTGGCGGCGGCAAGTCCGTCGTGCCGACTGGCTGCGGCAGCGCTATGGGGAAATCCTTGTCGGGGCTGTCAGGCCGGGCTTTCCAGCGCTGGACCTCCTCCGAGGTGTCTCTTAGCCGAGTGCCCAGGAACGTGCCAAAGACATGAGCAATGGCTAGCGCCACGGCACATCCGACGACGATTGGCCAAACGCCGCCCACTCGCGCGAGCACAGCGCACAGGATCGTCGCGATGGAGAAAAAGAAGAACAACTTCCGCAAGCCGAAGCGGGCCAGATTCGGCTCGCGTTCGACGGCGCCACTTGCGGCGGCAGCGTCCGCTTGGGATGGAGCGGTGGTGGTGGGGTGAAGCGCGGGCATCTGCGGACATTATCAGGAGCGGCGACGAGCAGGGCAACGACGGCCGGGTCGGGAGGGTCGGAGTCTGTTACGTCGGAAAGCTTCTTTTTCGGCAATAACGTCGCCAGCCGCAAAAGACTCCCAACCTCTCGCCGTTGCCTGCTGCAATCGACCAACGGCCAGGTAAGATGAGTGTTTGAGCAAACCCCGGTCCAGCCGCGCGTTCCATGCCTCTCTATCTCGCCCAGGGCTCGCCCACCACTGAGCTTTCGCACGATCAGATGCGCGACGCGCTTTACGGTGTGCTCGACGCCTTGGAACCGCGACGCCGCGTTCTGGCCGTGCCGCCCGACTTTTCTCGCGCTGCCAGCCGCGGCGGCGACCTGACCTGCATGGTGCATGACTATTTCGGCCCCAGCCTGGCAGACGTGCTGCCGGCCCTGGGCACACATGAGGAGCTTTCCGAAAAGCATCGGCTGAAGATGTTTCCCACCGTGCCGAAGGAGCTTTTCCGCTATCACAACTGGCGAACCGACGTCGAGACCATCGGCGACGTTCCGGCCGACTACGTCGCCGAGGTCACCGCGGGCATCTACAAGCAGCCGTGGCCAGCCCAGCTCAACCGGCTCATTTCGCGCGGCGGGCATGATCTCGTCCTATCGATCGGGCAGGTGGTGCCGCACGAAGTCATCGGCATGGCCAACTACAACAAGAACCTGTTCGTCGGCGCCGGCGGCGTGCGCGGAATTAACGAAAGCCATTACATTGGCGCCGTGTACGGCATGGAACGCATCATGGGCGTGGGCGACACGCCATTGCGGCGGATCCTGAACTACTCACAGGATCACTTCTGCCGCCATCTGCCGCTGGTGTTCGTCCTGACGGTCATCGGCCCGAACGACGCCGGCGAGTCCGTCGTCCGCGGGCTGTTTATTGGCGACGACGCCGAGTGCTTCTGGAAGGCCTGCGATCTTGCATTCGCCGTGAATGTGACCACAGTGCCGCGGCCGTTCAAGAAGTGCGTCGTGTACCTCGACCCCGAGAAGTTTCCAAGCACGTGGCTGGGGAACAAGGCGATTTACCGCACGCGAATGGCGATGGCCGACGGCGGCGAGTTGATCATCCTGGCGCCGGGCGTGAAAACATTCGGCGAAGACGCGGAGATCGATCGCCTCATCCGGAAGTACGGCTACCTGACGATCCCCGACGTGCACGACGCCGTCGCCGCCAATGCCGAATTACGCGACAACCTTTCCGCGGCCGCCCACCTCATCCATGGCTCCAGCGAAGGCCGGTTCCACGTCACCTACTGCCCCGGCGGCCTCGCGCGCGAGGAGATCGAAACGGTGTGCTACCGCTACGGTGATCTCGCCGACTACGCGAAGCGTTACGACATCACCCGCCTGAAAGACGGCTGGAACACCGGCCCCGACGGCGAAGACCTGTTCTTTGTCCGCGACCCCGCGATGGGGCTATGGAAATACCTGTAGCCGAGTTTCTTTGAAACTCGCCTTTCGCAGTCTCTTCAGAGACTGCCCTACATTAGCCAAAGAAGCCGCGTTTGCTGAACGATTTTCGCGCCGTCGCCTCGTCCGGCTGAATGTCGAACACCTTGTTCAGCTTCGTGATCTTAAACACCTGCATGATCTCCGGCGACACGCTGCACAGCTTGAGCTTCGCCTGGAACTCCGCGCACTTCTTCTGAAACGCCACCAGCTTGCTGAGCATGGCCGACGCCATGAACTTCACCGGCGTGAAGTCGAGCACCACCTGCCGCTCCTCGCTCTTGCCCAAAAGCGAGTGCAGGTCGTCGAACAGACGCTTGAGCTGCTCCGGATCAACCAACCGCTCGTCGAGAATGCGAATCGTGAGCACGTCGTCTTTGGCAAAATGATCGATGGGCATGGCATTAAAGCACTGTAAAGGATGGCAAAGAGAACAGAGAATGTTGAGAAGTCGAAGGTGAAGCGATCGTGACTCGGCCGCATGCAGAATGAACGACTTTTGATGGCCCCGGCCTACTGGCCACTTAACACTACCCCGCTGCTCCACTACGCCCGGCAGGACTCGAACCTGCGACCGACGGAGTAGAAATCCGTTGCTCTATCCAACTGAGCTACGGGCGCGAATGCTTGTTTTTCAGTGTTTTTTGCGGTTGTTGGATCTTATTGCTCCCGTCATTGACACCCACTTAGACACCTGATAAGGTCGTTGGGGCGAAGAGACACCCGGTCGGTTGCACACCGGGTGTCAGACGCCAGCTGCTCTGATTAAGACGACGTGATGGTATGGCAAATTTTACCAACGCCCCCAAGCCAGCGAAACCACGCAAAGATTTCCCTCTCTTCCCCCACGCGACAGGCCGATGGGCCAAGAAGGTTCGCGGCAAGTTCCACTACTTCGGCAAGATCGCCGACGATCCGAAGGGCCAGAAGGCGCTCGAGCTTTGGCTTGATCAAAAGGACGATCTGCTTGCTGGCCGCGTGCCGCGCGCTCGCCTTAGCGGATTGACGCTGCATGATATGTGCAACCGCTTTATGGCGGCGAAGGAGGCGCAACGCGACGCCGGCGATATTACGCCTCGCAGCTACGACGATTACTACCGAACGTGCCGCCTGATCCTCGATGCTTTCGGCAAGTCCCGCCTAGTCGATGATCTCGCCGCCGATGACTTCGAGGGCCTCCGGAAGCAACTGGCTAAGACTCGCAACCCAAACACGCTCGGCAATGAAGTTCAGCGCGTTCGCGTGGCATTTAAGTACGCCTATGACGTGGGGCTCATTGATAAGCCTGTCCGCTTCGGGCCGACGTTCAAGCGACCAGCGAAACGCATCTTGCGGGCTGAACGGCAGAAAAAAGGCTCACGGCTCTTTGAGGCGCGCCAACTCCGGCGCATTCTGAAGACGGTCGATCAGCCGTTGAAGGCGATGATCTTGCTGGGGATCAACTGTGGCTTCGGGAACAATGACTGCGGGACGCTTCCCCGGTCCGCCATCGACACAAGCCGCGGCTGGATCAACTACCCGCGACCGAAAACAGCCGTTGAGAGGCGTTGTCCATTGTGGCCTGAGACAATTCAGGCGATCGAAGAGGCGGCGGCCAAGCGACCAGCGCCGAAGGATCCGGCAAATAAGCGGCTTGCATTCCTCACGCGTCGTGGCCAGCCTTGGTCAAAAGAGATTGCCGACTCGCCGGTCAGCAATGAATTCAGGAAGCTGCTCGATTCGCTCGGCTTGTATCGACCCGGCTTAAGCTTCTACGCCAGCCCTTTGTAGCTGTCACTTGTTATTGGTGTTTGAACGACGTTGTTGAAGGATTCTAGCGGTTGAGACATGGCCACGATGTTTTTTATTCATCTTCGGCGGCGGCTTTTTGGGTCC